>JAYTMY010000228.1:0-3351 GCA_043748535.1 Lentisphaeraceae bacterium
CCGCCGCGTCCAGGAAAAAGTCCCCGAGGCGCTGTTCTGCACCGACATCATCGTCGGCTTCCCCGGCGAGACCGAGGCCGATTTCCAAGCCACCCGCGAGCTCTGCGAAGAAGTCGGCTTCGACCAGTCCTTCATCTTCCGCTACTCGCCCCGCAAAGACACTCCGGCGGCGCGAATGAGCGACCCAGTCCCGGAAGACGTCATGGAAGCCCGCCAACAGCTTCTCATGGACGACCTCAATCGCCGCCTCGAGCGCCGCAATCTGACGCTCATCGGCAGCACCCAGGAAGTCCTGGTCGAGGGCCCGTCGAAGCGCAACCAAGAGCGCTGGAGCGGCCGCAGCACCCACAACAAAATCGTCATCTTCGACCCCGTCCCCGGCCTATCGCCCGGCGCTCTCGCTCAAATCAAGATCGATCGCTCCACCTTGCAGGCATTGTACGGCGCGTGCGTCAGCTTCGAAGTTTGATCGCCACGAAAGACACGAACTCACTTCTGCGTCCTTCCGCGTCTTCTGCGGTTTAAATGTCCTCGCTATTTCGTGTCTTTCGTGTTTTTCGTGGTCGCCCCCTTCGTCATGTTCGGTTTTCCATCTAAGTTTGGCGCGCACAGAAAAATTTGAGGAGCTCGCACATGTCCCGTCCCGGCAACATCCACGATGAACTGAAATGGCGCGGCCTGATTTTCCAGGAGTCCGGCGCCGAAGGCCTGCGTCAATACCTCACCGATCACAAGATCACCGTCTACGCAGGCTTCGACCCGACCTCCGATTCGCTCCACGTCGGCAACCTCGTCCCCCTCATCGCCCTGCGTCGCTTCCAGGACTTCGGCCACACCGCCCTGCCCCTCGCCGGCGGTGCCACCGGCCTGATCGGCGACCCCTCCGGCAAAAGCGCCGAACGCAACCTCCAGACGCCGGAAACCGTCGAACAGAACCTCGTCGGCATCCGCAAGCAGCTTGCCCGCATCGTCGACCTCAGTCCCGGCCGCGGCACCCTGGTCAACAACTACGACTGGACCAGCAAGATCGACCTGATCACCTACTTGCGCGACATCGGCAAGTTCTTCTCGGTCAACGCCATGATGGCGAAGGATTCGGTCTCGTCGCGCCTCGAAGGCAGCAACGCCGGCATCAGCTACACCGAGTTCAGCTACATGATCCTGCAGGGTTATGACTTCTACCACCTCTTTAAGGAATTCGGCTGCAGCCTGCAGATCGGCGGTTCCGACCAGTGGGGCAACATGACCGCCGGCATGGAGCTGGTGCGTCGCAAAGGCGGCGGCGAAGCCCACTGCCTCACCCTGCCTCTGATCACCACCGCCGACGGCAAGAAGTTCGGCAAGTCCGAGCGCGGCGCCATCTGGCTCGACCCGAAAAAAACCTGTCCCTACGAGTTCTACCAGTACTGGTTCAACGCCGCCGACGCCGACGCCTGCCGCTTCCTCAAGCTCTTCACCTTCCTCGATCAGGAGCAGATCGCCGAGCTCGAAAAAGCCACTGCCGAAGCGCCGCATTTGCGTACTGCGCAACGCCGCCTCGCCCAGGAAATGACCGACCTGATCCACGGCAAAGAAGCCACGGCCCAGGCCGAAGCCGCCGCCGCCGCCCTCTTCGGCCAAGGCGAAATCAGCTCGGTCGACGAAGCCACTCTCTCCGCCCTCGTCGACGCCACCGAAGGCAAGACCTACGCCTCGCTTGAGGATGTGCAAGGCATCCTGCAGATCATGGTCGAAAACGGTCTCGCCAAGTCCAATTCGCAAGCCCGCGACCTGGTCAAACCCGGCGGCGTTTCGGTCAACAACATCAAAGTCCCCGACGAGCGTTGGAAGCCCGCTGCCAGCGATCTCCTTTATGGTCGTTTTCTGGTCATTCGCAAAGGCAAACGCGACTTCAAAGTGATCCGCTTCGGCTGATGGCGCCCGACTTCCCGATCGACGCCGTTCTGCTGGCACCGCAGCGTCCCCCGATGCTGATGGTGTCGCGCCTTTTATCTGCCGATGCCTCCGGCGGCTGCGTCGAAGCGGAAGTCGAGGCGGGGAATCCCTTTCTCCGCTCCGATCTGAGCTTGCCTCCCGAAGCCATTCTCGAGATCATGGCGCAATCCATCGCCTGCTGGGTCGGCTGGAACGACCTGCGCCAGGGCCTTGTTCCCGGCATCGGCTATCTTCTCGGCACTCGCAGCCTCAAGCTCGACTTCCCGCCGCTTCGCCTCGGCGAGATCCTTCGCATCGAGGTGCGTTCCGGTTTTATCGACAGCGACATCGCGTCCTTTGAATGCCAGGTCGATCGCGATGGCACTTCCCTCGGCTCGGCCCGTTTGACCGTGTATCGGCCGAAGGCGACAATCGTGTAGCTCCCCACTGGGCTCGTCGGCATCCTGCCGGCTGGGTTTGGATTCCCCACGGAGGGGAGGTGTGATGAGCTCGAAAGCGTCCAGCAACAACAAGCCGGCAGGATGCCGACGAACCCAGTGGGGAGCGAAAGCCGGCAGGATGCCGACGAACCCAGTAGGGAACGAAAGCCGGCAGGATGCCGACGAACCCAGTAGGGAACGAAAGCCGGCAGGATGCCGACGAGCCCAGTAGGGAACGAGTGTGCCGGTGTTTGAATTTCCCATGGAGCAGAGTTATGATGAGCTCGCAGCAACAACAAGCTGGCAAGATGCTGACGAACCCAGTGGGGAACAAGTGTGAATAGGAAGAACTCGAACGAGCCGATTCACGATCGTTGGTACAGTCGGGGTTATCTCCCGCACCGCGATGCTCCTGGCTTGGCTCAATTCATCACTTTTCGACTCGCGGATTCGTTGCCGGAAGCCTCTCTGCGTCGCATTGCGGCGGAACTAGAGATGCTGCCGCCGGATGAAAGAACCTTGCGTCGCCAACGCCGCCTCGCTGCCCTCGAAGATGCCGGCATTGGCTCTTGCGTTTTGCGTCAGCCGGAGATTGCCAGATTGCTCCAAACAGCGCTGCAATTTTTCCATGGTCAGCGTTACTGCCTGCTTTGCTGGGTCATCATGCCCAACCATGTCCATGTCGCCATTCGAACCTTTCCCGATTGGCATCTCGACGACATTCTCTTTTCGTGGAAATCTTACACGGCCAATGAGATCAACAAGATTCTTGGACGCCAGGGGGAGCTCTGGCATCATGAAGGATTTGATCGCTGGATTCGTGATCGCGAGCACCTCTTGAAAGTGATCGACTACACACACAATAACCCAGTCAAAGCCAAGTTTTGTGAACGTCCTGAGGATTGGCCTTGGAGTAGTGCCGGTCGTTGGAAGATTGAGGACAAGCTTTTGCAGCAAGAATGAAGGCGTCTCTGTAGCTACCCACTGGGCTCGTCGG
>JAYTMY010000229.1:0-6861 GCA_043748535.1 Lentisphaeraceae bacterium
AGCCGGTTGTTGTGCTCAAATTGCGTTCGGAACAGAACACACCGGCTGAAGCCGGGACTACAAACTTGAGCTCAAAACGAAGAACTCTTGACTCCCGAGCACCTTAGCTCCACATCGAAATTCATGTGACACGGAAAATTTCTCTTCGCACAATTCGCCAATTCGCCACCGATGAATCGCCCTCTGCTGATTGAATGAATGATGACTTTCCTCATTTACTCATCACGGCATCTCTTTGCGGAAGGCCAGCAGACGCCAAACTTTTCAGGGAACCATTTATCTCAAGTCGTTTCTTAGGCTCAATCGCCGCACGGCTCAATCATCGCAGCAGGAGACCTCATGATCAAACCCTTCTTCGTCCTCTCCTTCCTCCTCTCCCTCGGCCTCGGCGCCGCCGAAGAGGCGCCGATCCAAGACCACGCAGCCCTCGTCAAAGCCCGCAAAGGCAAATGGTGGGACAAGATGGACTACGGCCCCTTCCTGATCGGCGTCCTGCATATCCAATCGACCAATTCCGACGCACTCAAATCGATCAACGTCGAGCTCGGCGGCGATGCCGCCCCGATGACCTTCGCCTTCGACACCGACCTACTGCGCGGCGCCTGCGTCTTCCAAGGTCGCACCAAACGCAACGGCACACCCTACAACGGCGCCCACGGCGGCACCCTCGAAACCTCCGGTGACGAGCTCATCGGCACCACCGACCTGCCCGGCTGGTCGAAGGGCGGCAGCTTCAAAGATCCCCGCGCCGTCAAGTCCGGCCGCGTCCCCACCGAATGGGCCAAATACAAAGGCCTCGTCCGCCACGGCGAAGACATTACCTTCCAATACACCGTCGGCAGCACCAGCGTCGCCGATCACTCCAGCACCAAGGACGGCGCCGTCTTCCGCGACCTGAATATCGGCGAACGCAGCGAAGATCTCTTCCTCGCCCTGATGGATGGCAGCGAGCTCCCCGCCATCGCCGCCGATGGCCTCAGCGCCAGCGGCAAGTCGGCCAACGGCAAGCCTCTCTTTCTCAGTCTCAGCGGCGCCAAACTGGTCCTCCAGGAAGGCCGCCTCTGCGCCCTCTTCGCCAAAGGCGCCGCGGTGAATGCCCGTATCGCCGTCGCCCGCCAGGCCACCGCCGCCGGCGTTCCCCAGGATCTGACCAATCTCCTCACCCCCGGCAAGGGTCTCTACCCCCAGACCCTCACCGTCAAGGGCGAACGAGCAGCCGATCACTCGGCCTATGTCGTTGATGACATTCCTATCCCCTTCGACAACCCCTGGGACTCGAAGATGCGCATCGGCGCCTTCGACTTCTTCTCCGACGGCAAAACCGCCGCCGTCAGCACCTGGAACGGCGACGTCTGGATCGTCTCCGGCATCGACGACAAGTTCGAGAAGATCACCTGGAAACGCTACGCCACCGGCCTCTATGAAACCCTCGGCCTGAAGATCGTCGACGACAAAATCATCGTCCATGGCCGCGACCAGCTCACCCGCCTCCACGACGACAACAACGACGGCGAAGCTGACCGCTACGAGTGCTTCAACAACGACGTCTGCACCACCCGCAACTTCCACGAGTTCGCCTTCGACCTGAAGACCGACTCGGAAGGCAACTTCTACTTCTCCAAAGCCGGCCCGGTAAAAGGCGGCGGCCGCGGCTTCG
Source organism: Lentisphaeraceae bacterium (assembly GCA_043748535.1). Classification (GTDB taxonomy): domain Bacteria; phylum Verrucomicrobiota; class Lentisphaeria; order Lentisphaerales; family Lentisphaeraceae; genus CAMCSH01. The sequence goes on from JAYTMY010000229.1 coordinate 1,658, forward strand.
ACGCCATCGTCGAGCACAACGGCACCATCATGAAGGTCAGCAAAGACGGCTCGAAGATGGAAGTCGTCGGCACCGGCCTGCGCGCCCCCAACGGCATCGGCGTCGGCCCGAAGGGCGAAGTCACCGCCGGCGACAACGAAGGCACCTCGGTGCCCACCGGCCGCATCCAGTGGTTCAAGGCCGGCAAGTTCGCTTCGGTCTTCGCCACCGCCCACGGCGAGAAGACCGACAAGCTCACCCCGCCCATCTGCTGGCTGCCGATGTCGATGGATAATTCCAACGGCGACCAGTGCTGGGTGCCCGACGAGCGCTGGGGTCCCTTCTCCGGTGACATGCTCCACCTCTCCTACGGCACCTGCTACCTGATGAAGGTGATGCGCCAGGACCTCCCCGACAACCAAGTCCAGGGCGGTGCTTACCGCATCCCCGTCAACCTCGCCTCCGGTTCGATGCGCTCGCGCTTCAACCCCAAGGACGGCCAGCTCTACATCACCGGCCTCCAAGGCTGGCAGACCACCGCCGCCCGCCTCACCGCCTTCCAGCGCGTCCGCTGGACCGGCAAGCAGGTGATGATGCCCAAGGAACTCAAGTTCACCGACAAGGGGGCCTATGTCACTTGGACCACGCCGCTCGACAAGGCCAGCGCCGAGAAGGTCTCCAACTACTCCCTCGCCCGCTGGAACTATGTCTGGGGCAATGCCTACGGCTCCGGCGAGTTCTCCGTCGACAACCCCGAGACCGAACTGATGAAGAAGGCCCTCAACGACGACTCCAAGGGCTACTCCAACCGCGACCGCGTCTGGGTCCGCTCCGCCACCCTGCTGCCCGACGGCAAGACCGTCTTCCTCGACATCCCCAACATGAAAGTCTGCCACCAGATGAGCCTCGCCTCGAGCATCGCCGCCAACTCCGGTGAAGCCCTCGACTATGAGATCTACGGCACCGTCAACCAGATGCCCTCCGACACCACCGCGCCGGTCCATCCCGAGATTGCCAAACCAGAGCCCTTCAAGAAGGATCTCATCGCCGGTCTCAAGGTCAGCGTCGAATCCCCCGCCGGCAAGGATGTCTTCGTGGTTGCCAGTGCCAACTGGGATCAAGGTCCCAACACGCCGCACTCCTCCCTGCTACCCAAGGTCGCCGGCGCCACCAAGACCGTCCTCAAGGGCTACCTGCGCATCAAGGACCCGGTCACCGCCACCTTCCACGCCCCCCACCACGGCCAGATGACCGTGCGCGTCGACGGCTCGCCGGTGCTCAAATACCTCCAGACCGTGCAGAGCGGCGGCCGCCCGGTCAAACTCGAACCCGGCGACCACGAGCTGATCATCGAACTGGAAAGCGACGGCAACGGCAGCGCCGGCGTCCGCCTCAAGTGGAGCACCGACAAGTTCCCGCCCGAAGCCATACCCGCCTCGCTGCTCTTCCACGAGGCCGACCCCGCAATCGCCAAGGCTGATGAGCTGCGCCGCGGCCGCGAACTCGTCGCCGAGCTCAACTGCAGCAAATGCCACAGCTCCGGTATCAATCCCGGCCAAGGTATGCCCGAGCTCGATCTCGCCCTGCCTGATCTGAAAGACGCCGGTGCCCGCTTCAACCGCGACTGGCTCGCCCACTGGATCCTCAACCCGCACAAAATGCGTCATGACACCTCCATGCCGGCTCTGGTCAAGAATGACAAGGACGCCCTCGACATCGCCAGCTACCTCGCCAGCCAGGGAACTCCTGCGGCGGCCACAAGCGGCGACGCCAAGCTCGGCGGCGAGACCTTCCACAACCTCGGCTGCATCGCCTGCCACACCAGGCCCGACGCCGCCACTGCCGCAGCTGGACGCGTCCCGCTGTCTCGCGTAGCCCAGAAGTTCACCGCTGCTGGCTTGGTCTCCTTCCTGAAGAATCCCAAGGCCCACAACCGCGACATCCGGATGCCCGACTTCAAGCTCAGTGATGCGGAAGCCGCAAACCTCGGAGCTTGGATGCTCGCCAGCTCAGTCGAAAAATCGACTGCCGTCGATGCCGGTGACGCGACCCGCGGCGCCAAGCTCTACGCCGAAGTCGGCTGCGCCCAGTGCCACGACGGCGCCGCCCCCAAAGCCGCCGCCCTGAGCAGCCTTGCCGGCAAGGACAAATGCTCGAGCGTCGAGTATCAGCTCAAGGCTGAAGATACCGCCGCCATCAAGCGCTTCCTTGCCGAGGCCGTCCCCAGCCTCGCTCTCCGCGATGTCCGTGAAGCAGCCCACCGCGCCGTCAAACATCTCCAGTGTTCCGCCTGCCACAGCAGCGGCAGCGACGCCGAGCGCCTCTCCGGTGTCCACGGCGAAACCGTCAAGCTTCTCACCCACGAGCTGCATGTCGTCGATCAGTCGCGCCCGCCGATGAACCTCTTCGCTGAAAAGCTCCGCGAAGGCGAGTTCAAGGCCGCCCTCAAAGGCGAGCGCAAAGCCCCCGCCCGCCCCTGGCTGCTGATGCGCATGCCCGGCTTCCCTGCCGCGCAGGCCGATCTCATCGTCGCCGGTCTGCGTCAGTCCCAGGCAGTCGGTTGGCTCGATGGCGAGCCTGGCTTCGACGCCGGCAAAGCCGCCAAGGGCGAAGTCCTCGCCAAGACCTACGCCTGCGCTATCTGCCACAGCATCGGTGCCAACAAACCCACCGCCGCTTTCGAATGCGAAGGCGTCAACCTCGCCCAAACCACCGATCGCCTCAACCGCGAGCATTACTTCCGTTGGATGAAGAACCCGCAGCGCTACTGGAACGGCACCAAGATGCCTCCCTACGGCCTCAACGACGAGCAGCTCGATCAGCTGTGGAACTGGCTCGAAAAAACCAAGAACGACAACAAGAAATAAACCCCAGGAAAGCCCATGAAAACTCCCGCCCTTATCCTCTCCCTCGGACTCTTGCTCAGCTGCGCCGCCACTAGCACCGAAAAGCCCTGGACCGAGCTCAAACTCGCCGACTTCCACAGCCTCGGCAAAGCCGATCTCAATCCCGACTCCTGGGTCGAGACCGACGGCGTCATCACCCGCGTCAAAAACGGCGCCAGCGACCTGATCTCGACCAAGAGCTTCGGCGACTTCGAACTCGAACTCGAGTGGAATATCGTCGAAGGCGGCAACTCCGGCATCTTCTTCCGCGGCGACGCCAAGAGCAATCCCTACTACAAGACCGCCCTCGAAATGCAGGTCCTCGACAACGCCAAGGCGCACGACAACAAGATCCCGACCCACATCGCCGGCAGCCTCTATGACCTCATCGCCGCCGACCCCAAAATCGCCAAACCCGCAGGCGAGTGGAATCAGGCCCGCATCCTGTGCAAAGGACAGCACATCGAAACCTGGCTCAACGGCGTCAAGACCTCCGACATCGACATCGGCTCCCCCGCCTGGACCGAGGCCCTGAACAAGAGCAAATTCAAGACCTGGAAAGGCTTCGCCGCCGCCGCCGCCGGCCCCATCGGCCTGCAGGACCACGGCGACAAAGTGAGCTATCGCAAGATCCGCGTCCGCGAACTCTGATTCTTTGCGCCAAGCGCAAAAAAAACGCCGCCAGTCAGACGACTGGCGGTGTTTTTTTCGACGTCCGAAATCGGCCTTGTACAACCGATTCCGGAAGAACTTGATTCCGTCACATCCGTAGTCGGATGATTCTTTCCTGGAAGACAAAAAAAGCGTACGGGAAGCTTCAATTTCTAGAAACTTGCACACTCTCTGCGCTTGGCAAAGTCAACCCATTTGGAGGATGACCTATGCGCCCGAACATCAGGCCGATTGATCGCGAAAAGCAGCTCGACACCGGCGATTTCATCGTCAGCAAAACCGATCCCAAAGGAATCATCACCTACGTCAACCGGGTCTTCCTCGACATCTCCGGCTACGACGAAGGCGAGTTGCTCGGCCAGCCCCACAACATGATCCGCCACCCCGACATGCCGAAGGCCGCGTTCCGCGATCTCTGGACCACGATCAAGGCCGGCAAGGAATGGCGCGGCATCGTCAAAAATCTCTGTAAAGACGGCTCCTACTACTGGGTCGACGCCTATGTCGTTCCGACCCTGGAAAACGGCGTCATCACCGGCTACACCTCGATGCGTCGCCGCCCCACCGAGGCCCAGGTGCGCGCCGTGCTGCCGCTCTACCGTCAATGGCTGGCAGAGGAGACCCGCTGATGAACGACCAAGAAGGCCTGCGGCAGATTCTTGCCACCCTCGAGCGCGCCATCCGCGGCGACCTCGACACCCGCGTCCTCCGCCTCCACGATGCCGACAGCGGCTGCAGCCGCGAAGTCCGGGAAGTGGCGGACGCCCTCAACTATTTCCTCGACAAGGTCGAGATCTTCGGCGTCGAAACCCGCGAGAGCCTGCGGCGTCATGCCGCCGGCGAGGAACGGCGGATCGACGAACGCGGCTTCCATCACGAATTCCTCGCCAACGCCCGCATGGTCAACCACTCGCTCGAAGCCAGCCTGGAACAGCAGCGCATCCTTGCTTTGCGAGAAAAAGAGGCCAAGGACCAGGCCGATGCCGCCGCCCAGCTCGCCTCGATGATCCAGGGCGCCAGCACCTACTTCATGACCTGCGACATCAACTTCAACATCAGCTCGGTCAACCCCTCGCTGCTGGCCATGCTGGAGAAATACGGCCCGCAATTGCGCCGCCGTTGGCCGCAATTCGACCCCCGCCGGGTCATCGGCACCAGCATCGACCAGTTCCACAAAAACCCCGACCACCAGCGCCGCCTGCTTAATTCCGGCGCCTTGCCGATGATCGCCGAGGTCCAGGTCGAAGGCCTGGAATTCTCGATCACCGTCACCGACCTCCTCGATTCCACCGGCAAACGCATCGGCTTTGGCGCGGAATGGCGCGATGAAAACGGTCGCGCTTTGTACCGCAAAGAAGTCGCCCGGATGCTGGAAGAATGCCGCCAGGGCCACCTCTCGGTCCGCGGCCAAGCCGAGGCGGTGACGCTGGAATTCCGCCCCATGGTGAAGGACATCAACGACATCGTCGGCGAGCTCACCGGCCCCTTTGCCGAGATCCGCAGCACCATCGCCGCCCTCGGCGCCCGCGATCTCACCCGCCCGATCAAAGGCCAATATGCCGGCGATTACGCCCAGCTGCAGGAACAGATCAACAGCGCCCTCCGCGGCCTCAATCAGATCCTCGGCGAAGTCACCTACACCACCGATGAAATCGCCCGGGTTTCCGA
>JAYTMY010000230.1:0-11634 GCA_043748535.1 Lentisphaeraceae bacterium
AGGCCAAAACCGCTGTCAAGGAGATCGCCTAATGGATGATAGCATGTGCAGAATAGTGTATAGAAACCAATCTTCGAATCTTTCAACTGAGGTTTTTAGGATCAATTGAGGGGCCGCAGTCGCTGCGCGGACTGCTGCGCTCCAAGCAAGGTAAAGAAGCGCCGCATCGCTGCGGCGCTTCTTTCTGGGAGGCTTCGAAAATCGATTGCTTATGAATCAAATCCAGTTCAACCAACAGGTCACGGAGCGACACTGAGTGCGATGTCGCGCAGCTCGCCGTTGACCCGGATCTTGACCTTGCCGTTTGGCGGGTGCTGAGTTCCGGCGTAGATCTTGAAGGAGCTCACTTTGCCGTTCTCCCAGGCGCAGTCGACGACATAGCCGCCGCGGGCGCGCAGGCCTTTGAAGGAGCCCTTGGCGGCCCAGGCCTTGGGCAAGGCGGGCAACAGGTGGAGCTCGTCAAGGTGGCTTTGGAGGAGCATCTCGCAAACCCCGGCGGTGTAGCCGAAGTTGCCGTCGATCTGGAACGGCGGGTGGGCACAGAGCAGATTTTGATATACCCCGCCGCCATTATCATAGTTTGTATTAGTGCTCTCTACGAGGTTAAGGAAATTGCCAATGAGCTTGTAGGCGCGGTCGCCGTCCTGTAGTCGGGCCCACATGTTGACCTTGTTGGCGGTGCTCCAACCGGTGCTCACGTCGCCGCGGGCGTTCAGTGAAACCATAGCCGCTTTGGCCAAGTCTGGTGTCTTGACCGGCGAAATCTGGCGTCCCGGGTAAAGAGCGATGAGGTGGGAGAGATGTCGGTGCTGATTTTTTGGGTCGTCGCGGTCCACCATCCACTCCTGGAGCTGGCCCCACTTGCCGATCTTGGGCGGAAGCAGGTGGGCGCGTTTATCGATCAGCATCGCGCGCAACTCGGCGTCCACCCCGAGGGCTTCCGAGGCCTCGATAGTATTGTTCACCAAGTCCCAGACCTGTTGCTGGTCGAAGGAAATACCGATCTCCTTGGGCCCCTGTTCGGGTGAGAGTCCGATGGGCGTGACCAGCGTGCCGTCGGGTTGGGCGATCAGGCTGTCGAGCCAGTAGGCGCAAACCTCCTTCATCGCCGGGTAGGCCCGGTTGCGCAGGTACTCCTTGTCGCCGGTGAAGCGGTAGTGATCGTAGCTGTTTTGCAGCATCCAGGCACTGGTACCGGGTACCCACTCCCACGTCGAGCCGCCGAACAGGCCGCTCTCGCCGCGCATCAGCCAGCCTCGTTTATTAAATTCCTTGGCGGTCGCCTCGGTGCGCACCGCACGGATGGAGTGGATCCACTCGGCGAAGGGCTCAAAACATTCCGACAAATTGGCCATATCGGTGGGCCAGTAGTTCATCTGAATATTAATATCGGTGTGGTAATCGCAGCGCCAGGGCGGGTTGTTGGAGTTGTTCCATTTGCCTTGGAGGTTTGCAGGCAGCCCACCTTGACGGGACGAGGCGATGGTCAGGTAACGGCCATACTGGAACAGCAAGGTTTCCAACTGGGGATCGCGCTCCTTGGTGTTTTTGAAATTGGCCAGCCGCTGATCGGTAGGCAACCCGGCGACCGGGCTGGTGCCGAGGTCGAGGGTCACGCGTTTAAACAGGCCTTGGTAGTCGCGGAGGTGTTCGGCCAGCAGATCGTCCCAACTGCGCTGAGAGGCTGCCGCGAGCCGGGCGGTGATTTTGCCGTGGGGCGCTTCGCCTTTCCATCCCTTGCTGCGATCTTGCACAAAATCGGTGCCGGCCGCCAGCAGGAGGGTGAGGGTGTTGACTTTATCGAAGGTGATTTTATCGCCGTCGATTTTTACCGTGCCGCCGTCGTTAAGCACGCGGACCTGGGACTCGTAGGTGAGGGCCATTGCGTACGTTTCGCTGGGTTTCTTTTCCGAGGAACCGAAGGTGTAGCCGGCCAACGAGCCTGCCGCCGTGATCGTATTCCCGGAGGCACTAATCGTAGCTTTGTGCATGTCGGTCAAAGCGACCGAGCCGGTGAGGGCGCCGGGTTTGTCGGCGGTGAAACGATAGGCGATCACCTTGGCCGGGTAACTGGCGAAGGCCTCACGCCGGTAGTTGATGCCGTTTTGGTCGAAGGTGACGGTGTGCACGGCGCGCTCCAGATCGAGTTCGCGCCGGTAGCCGGGCACCGGAAGAGCCGTTTGGTCCGTGCTGGCCAGTTTGAGGGCTCCGAGGCCGATTTCGGCCAACTGAAAGTGGGACGCGCCGTGGTTGCCAAGAAACTCGAACTTGTAATGGGAATAGGCCGTTTGGTTTTTAAACTCAAAGGACTGGGCCGAGTTTCTGGCCGGCCAAATCGCGACATCCTTGCGCTCGTCGAGCAGGGTCCAGGTTTTGGCGTCTTGTGAACCATAGAATCGCCATGCGCTCGGATCTCTCTCCGGCACATCATCGGCGGAGGTTAAGGTATAACGGGTGATTGGGGATTTTTGATCGTCGGCGTTTATCTTGGCTTGCCAGATCAGCGGGAAGGCACCGCGGTTTTCCTCACACCATTTCGTAGCGCTGTTGCCATCAATCGTGGCGGGCGCGGCGCTTCCAACATCTGGCTGTTTGATGTTGCTGAATTGAACAAAGACGTCGCCGAAGGCCTGGTAGGCACCGGTGTCTTTCTCGTCGCCGATCCACAGGCTCTCTTCGTTAAACTGGATCTGTTCACGCTGGAGGCCGCCAAAGAGCATGGCGCCCATCTGGCCGTTGCCGATCGGCAAGGCCTCTTGTTCCCAGCGCAGGGCGGGCTTTTCGTAGCGGAGCTTCAGATTCTCATCGGCAGCTGGTTCGGCGTGTGTGGCGAAGCTGAGGAAGAGAACGGGCAAGAGGGCAAGGATTTTCATGTTATCACTCCTGAATCAGATCGAGTTCGGCCAAGGTGGCCCAGGGGTTGCCGCGGATGTCGGCGGAGAAGACCAGGCGCAGGTAACGGCCGGTGGCGATTTGCGGGAAGCGCACGTCGCGGAGCGGCAGCCAGGCCTTGGCGTCGAGGGCGCCTTTCCAGGGTTCGGCGACGATGATGGCGTCCTTGAAGACCTTGGGGTCGTCGGAGACGAAGACCTCGATCTTGGCGGAGATGCCATTCGGATTGCCATCCTGGCGGGCGAGGAGCTTGAGGCCATGGAAGATGGTCGAGTCGCCGAGGTCGAGGATGAGTTCGTGCGGCGGCGGGTCGTTGTGGCCGCCGGCGTAGCGGGTGGTCCAGAGGGTTTCGGGTTTGCCGTCGATGGCTTGGCGGGCGGGGTAAGCGCCGAGGTCATAGCTGGTTTCTTCCGACGACACCTTGACGATGGTCCAGTTCGACTTGTCGCTGAGTTTGAGGACCGGAGCGGGGCAGATGACGGTGATGGCTTCGTCGCCGAAGCGGGCGTGGCGGAGTTCGGCGGCGCCGTTTTTGCTGAGTTTGGCGTTGGCGAGGTTGACGCGGCGCAGGGATTTGATACCGGCGAGGCCAAGGGCGGCGGAGTCGTCGGTGGCGGTGGCGGCGAGGTTGAGGTTACGCAGCTTGGGCTGACGGGAGAGGGCGGCGAGTCCTTTGGCGGAGATGGCGGTGCCGGCGAGGTCGAGGACGAGCATCTCGGGCAGGACCGGCAGGGCCTCGAGATCGGCGTCGCTGAGGGCGGAGCGGGCGAGCTTGATTTCGGCGATGCGCGAGGCGGCGGCGGGCAGGGCGGCGAGTGCATCGGCCAGCTTGCAGCCGGGGCGGGTGAAGTCGACGCAGAGCAGCGGCGAGCCTTCGCAAAAGGGACGTAGGTAGGCGCCGGCGGCGACCAGTCCCTGCAGGGCGGCGGGAGCGGCAGCGACAGGTTCCGCGGTCTTGTTGGCGTCAAAGAGAGCGCCGTTAGTGATCCAGTGCGACAGGACGAGGACATCGTCGCCGGAGAGCGGTTTTTTGCCTTCGGTGGGCATGGCGTCGGGGTGGCCGGCGGGGAGGAGGATGCGGCGCATGACTTCTGATTGTTCCGGCTGGCCGGGAACGATGCCGGGCTTACCGGATTTGCCGCCGGCGAGGAGGAGCTTGGGATCTTCGAGGTTGCAATCGCCTTTGGCTTCTTTGCCGGAGTGACACTCGGTGCAGTTCTTCTGCAGGATGGGCTTGACCGTGTCGAGCCAGGGATTGGCGCCGGCGTTGGCCACGGGCGCTTCTTTGCCCGGCATCGGCAGCCAGGCGGGCGAGTACTCGGTCAGCCAGGTGGGGCCGTGGGTGAGGTTGCCGCCCATGTGGCCGACGGGGCTGAGCAGTCCGAGGCCGAGGGCGGTGAGGCCCCAAGCTGCGAGGGGTTTGCGCTCTTCGCGACTGAGGGAGCGCAGGCAGGCGGCGAGGCAGAGGACCGCGGCGAGCGCGATGCCGAGCTTCTTGTGCAGCGCGAAGCTGTCGCCGCCGTAGCTGCCGTTGGAGGCGAGGCAGAGGCCGATGAGGACGGCGCCGACGGCACTGGCGGCGCAGAGGCCGAGGTTGATGCGGCAGGCGGTGTCGAGACCGGGCTTCTTGAACTTCCACGCGGCCAGTTCGAGCACCGGCTGCAGCGACAGCAGGCCGATAGGCAGGTGGACGATGAGCGGGTGGAAGCGGCCGATGAAGAGGAGGAGGTCGGATTTGTCTTGCATGGTGATGACCAGGTTGAAAGGTTGAAAGGTTGAAAGGCGGAGGACTGGTTAATCCCCAGTTGTGTCCCAATGGTGTCCTAATTGTTTCCCCGTTGTGTCCCTGCTCAACTCATCACTCCCTTGACCGCGTTGCCGCGGAAGTTGGTGAGGCGGAAATCGAGGCCTTGGAAGCGGTAGGTGAGGCGGGTGTGTTCCATGCCGAGGAGGTGGAGCAGGGTGGCTTGGAAGTCGTAGACATGGACCGGGTTTTCGACCACTTTCTGGCCCCATTCGTCGGTCTGGCCGTAGACCGTGCCGGCCTTGACGCCGCCGCCGGCGATCCACGAGGTGAAGCATCCCGGGTGGTGGTCGCGGCCTTTGAAGGTGATGTTGCCGTTGCGTGCTTCCATCACCGCGGTGCGGCCGAATTCTCCGGTCCAGACAACCAAGGTGTCCTCGAGGAGGCCGCGCTGTTCGAGATCCTTGATCAAGGCGGCGACCGGCTGGTCAGTCTGTTTGCACTTTCCTGCCAGCGCGTGGACCAGGTCGTCACCGGGGCCGGTGCCGTGCGAGTCCCAGCCCCAGTCGAAGAGCTGGACGAAGCGGACGCCGGATTCGCAGAGCTTACGGGCGAGGAGGCAGTTGTTGGCGAAAGAGGCAGCGCCGGGTTTAGCGCCGTAGGCGTCGAGGACGGACTGGGGTTCTTTGGAGATGTCCATCACTTCCGGCACCGAGGCTTGCATGCGGAAGGCCATTTCGTACTGGGCGATGCGGGTAGCGGTTTCGGGGTCGCCGAAGTCCTTGAGAGTTTCCTGGTTGAGGGCGCCGAGGGCGTCGAGGTGGCGGCGGCGGTCGTCGCGTTTCATACCTTCGGGGTTGGAGAGGAAGAGCACCGGGTCGCCCTTGGAGCGAGCGCGGACACCCTGGTAGACGCTGGGCAGGAAACCCGAGCCGAAGTCGGCGGTGCCGCCGGCGGGCAGGTTGGAGCCGGAGAGCAGGACCATGTAGGACGGCAGGTCGGAGTTTTCCGAGCCGAGGCCGTAGGTGACCCAGGCGCCGGTGGAGGGGCGTCCTTGCACCGGGAAACCGGTGTGGAGAAGGAGCTCGGCGGGGGCGTGGTTGAACTGGTCGGTCTGCATCGAGCGGATGACGCAGGTCTTGTCGACGATGGTTTTGAAATGGGGCAGCAGTTCGGAGACCCAGAGGCCGTTGCCGCCGACCTGTTCGAACTTGAAGGGCGAGCCGAGGATGAGAGGCGGGTTGGGGTTGGTGTTAAGGAAGGCGGAGCGTTCCGGCAGGATGGAGCGCGGGGCTTTTTTGCCATCGAGGGTTTGCAGCAGCGGCTTATGGTCGAGCAGGTCGTGTTGCGAGGGGGCACCGAGCATGTGGATGTAGATCACCCGTTTCGCCTTGGCGGGGAAGTGGGTGGCGGGCAGGGCACCGGCGAGGCCGCCGTGGCTGTCGCTGGCATTGAGCTGCTGGCCGAGGAGTGTGGCGAAGCCGAGGCTGCCCAGGCCCATGGCGGAATTGCCGAGGAAGGCGCGGCGGGAATGGAGCTGTTGCTGGAATTGGAAGGGATTCATGAGGCTGCCTCCTGAAGTGGCTTTTTGCGAAGTTCGGCGCTAATTTGCGAGCGAGGTGAATTTATGATTTCGAAGGAATTGTTTGACCAGGTGATGGCTCTGCCGGCGGCGGAGCGCGCCGCTTTGGGCGATGAGCTTTTGGCCAGCGTCAACGACTGGGAGCGCGACGGCGAGCTTGCCGAAGAAGCGCTTGATCCGGTGATGGAAGCGTGGCTGGATGAGGCCGAGCGGCGTTTGGCGCGGATTGACAGCGGCGAAGAAAAAACCGTGCCTTGGGAAGACGTTTTGAGACGTCTGAAGGCTCGATGAAGCTGCGACTCTCCGAGCGCGCCGAGCAGGAGCTGAGTGTGATTCTCGATCATTACCAAGCCATCTCGAGGGAGCTGGAAGCCGGTTTCCTGCTGCGTCTGGAAGAGCGGATGACAGAGATCCAACTCCATCTCCGAGCTTGTCGGGAGGTGCGGCAGAGAATCCGCCGTGCGAATCTTCGGCAATTCCCCTATTTCATGCTTTACCGGATCGATGCGCTCGGGCTGTTGGTGATCGCCGTGGGGCATCAAGCTCGCCATCCGCGTCATTTTTTCGGCAGTCTGCCTTGAGTTTTGGTCTGGTGTTTCAACTTGACCGGCGCTAATTTGCGAGCGAGGTGAATTTATGATTACAAAAGAATTACATGAGAAAGTGATGGCTCTGCCGGCGGCGGAACGGGCCGCTTTGGGCGATGAGCTTCTGGCCAGCGTCAATGACTGGGAGCGCGACGGCGAGCTTGCCGAAGAAGCGCTTGATCCGGTGATGGAAGCCTGGCTGGATGAGGCCGAGCGGCGGCGGCAGATGATGCTGTCCGGCGAGGACAAAGGGATGGATGTCGACGAATTCATGCGGCAATTGCGCAGATGAAGTTCGACATCACTGCTGGCGCTCAGAGGGACATCAGGGAGGCGGCTGCCTACTACCGCGAGATTTCTGAGGTTTTGGAAGGGCCTTTCGTCGAGGAGGCGTATTTGCGAATGAAGGGCATCCGCCAACATCCCTTGGCCTGCCGTATCGTCCGCCAGAGGAGCCGTCGCGCCAATCTGCCGTGCTTCCCTTACTGCCTTCTTTATAGCGTCGAAGGTGATGTCATCTGGGTGTTGGCCGTGCTGCATCAGGCTCGCCATCCGCGCCATTTTTTCGGCCGACTGCCTTGAGCCTGGGTCTGGATTTTCGACTGGATCGGCGCTAGTTTTGGAGCGAGGTGAATTTATGATTTCGAAGGAATTGTTTGACCAGGTGATGGCGCTGCCGCGCGAGCTCAGGATGGGGCTGGCGGATCGCTTGTCTCTCGATTGGAACCATGCTGAAGTCGCAGAAGAGGGAGCGGAATGGCTGTCCGATGAGGCGGTCGAAGCGCGACTGCTGCTCGACAAGCTGATGGCTTTGACGGCGGCGGAGAGGACGGAATGGGTCGCAGCGATCGATGAGAGCTTGCTTCCCGAGGATGAGTGGGAGAGGGAGTGTCTGATCGAGGCCCAGCGGCGGATGGATCGGATCGACCAGGGATTGGACCGGACATATTCGTACCAAGATCTGCTGCGGGTGCTTGGACGGTGAGCTTGATCCTGGAGATCAGCGATGAAGCCCTGCGAGAGATCGAAAGCATCAGGCAACACTATCTCGGCATCAACCTTGAATTGCCTGAACGATTCAGCGATTGCCTGCTGAAGCGGCTGGATGAACTCTGCCGGCAGCCGCTTACCCGCCCAAAGATGCTGAAGGGCATCCGTAGAGCGAATCTTGAAACCTTCCCTTACGCTCTGTATTACGAGTACGAAACAGGGCGCTTGCATCTGCTGCTGGTCGCGCACCAATCCCGCCATCCGCAGGAGCTCAAGCGCCGTCTGAGTTGAGTTCTTCATCTCGGACCTCACTTGTTGAGGAAGGCGTCGGAGTTGAGGAGGAGGGACACCGCGGCGGTGAGCGCGGCGAGGCGTTCGGCCTTGATCTGCGCCGGAGCGGCGGGCAGGTAGGGGGCCTTGTTGAAGGCGGCGGCTTCGGCGGGAGCGGCAGCGAAACGGACGGTTTCGGTGCTGACGTAGTCGCTCAGGGTCTTGAGCTCGGCGGCGCTGGGTTCGCGACAGAGGGTGAGCAAGGCGGCTTGTTTGAGCACGGCGGCATCGTCGCCACCCGGGACTTCGGCGAGGACGCGGCGGGCGAGGCCCTGGGCGATTTCGTGGTAGTTCGGGTCGTTGAGGGTGACGAGGGCCTGGAGCGGGGTGTTGGTGGGCGCGCGGCTGATGGTGCAGACTTCGCGGTTGGGGGCGTCGAAGATCGCCAGGGCGGCGGCGAAGTTGGTGCGGTGGATGAAGGTGTAGACGGTGCGGCGACGGGCCTCTTCGCCGGTCTTGCGGAACTGTCCGGCGGCATCGCCACCGAAGGCGGAGGAGTCGACGCCTCCGGGCTGGGGCGGCAGGACGGGTTGGCCGTTCATCTTCGGGTTGAGCAAGCCGGCGGCGGCGAGCGAGGCGTCGCGCACCGCTTCGGCGTCGAGACGCTGACGCGGGCCGCGGGCGAGCCAGATGTTGTAGAGGTCTTTTTCGATCAGCTCCTTGGAAGCGCGGGCATCCTGGCGGTAAGTGCGGCTCATCACCAGCGATTTGATCAGGGCCTTGAGCGACCATTTCTGCTCGTGGCTCCAGGTGAGGGCGAGCTGGTCGAGGAGCTCGGGATGCGAGGGCGGCGGCGACTGCAGGCCCATGTCTTCGAGCGCGGTGACGATGCCGCGGCCGAAGAGGCGGGCCCAGACGCGGTTGACCTGGACGCGGGCGGTGAGCGGCTGATCGGGGAGGAAGAGCCATTTGGCGAGGCCGAGGCGGTTCTGGGGGAAATCCTTGGGGAAATCCTTGGGGAAAGCCGGGAGGAAGGCGGGGGTGCCAGGGCTAAGATGGCCGCGTTTTTTGTCGGGGCTGAGGAAGGAGCCGCCGAGGAAGAGGTAAGTCTGGCGCGACTTCTCGGGCGGCAGCTCTTGCATCACCGGCACCGAGGTGTCTATCCCCGCGGCTTTGAGCTTCATCCGCGGCGAGTCATCGGGCAGGTCGTTGTCGGCACTCTGGTTGAAGAAGGCGATAAGGCGGAAGTAGTCTTCGTGCTTGATCGGGTCGTATTTGTGGGTATGGCACTGGGCGCAGCCCCAGGTCAGTCCGTTCCACACCTGCATGGTGGCGTTGGTGCGGTCGATGACGGCGGCGACGCGGTATTCTTCGTTGTCGGTACCGCCTTCGTCGTTGGTCTTGGTGTTGCGGTGGAAACAGGTGGCGAGTTTTTGCTCTTCGGTGGCGTTCGGGAGGAGGTCGCCGGCGAGCTGCCAGGTGGAGAATTGGTCGAAGGGCATATCGCGGTTGAAGGCGGAGATGACCCAGTCGCGGTAGGCCCAGGCTTCGCGGTAGGGGTCTTTTTCGAAGCCCTGGGTGTCGGCGTAGCGGGCCATATCGAGCCACCACGAGGCCCAGCGTTCGCCGAAGCGCTGATCGGCGAGGAGGCGGTCAACGAGTTGCTCCCAGGCCTTGTCGGCATCGGCCGCATGCGCCTTGGCGAAGTCGGCGGTCTCCTGCGGCGTCGGCACCAGGCCGATGAGGTCGAGGGTGGCGCGGCGGATGAGCTCATGAGGCTTCGCTTCCGGCGCGTGTTTAAGGCTTTGTTTCTCTTGGGCGGCGGCGATGAAGCGGTCGATCGGCGAGATGCTCCAGTCCTTGCCGGCCTCGGGGATCGGGTGTTTGACCGGGGCGCTGAAGGCCCAGTGGCCGGAGTATTCCGCGCCTTCCGCAATCCACTGGGTGAGGAGGCGGCGGTGCTCGTCGGTGAGGACCTTGTGGCTCTCGGGAGTGGGCATCATCTGCTTCGGGTTCTTGCTGCTGATGCGCTTGATCATTTCCGATTCTTCCGGCTTGCCCGGGACGATCGCCTTCTTCTTGAGTGCGACTTCGCGGACGTCGAGGCGGAGGTTGCCAAATTTGGCCAAGTGCTCTTCATCAGGACCGTGACAGGCGAAACACTTGTCCGAGAGGATCGGCAGGATCTGGCGCGAGAAGCTGATCTTGGCGACGGCGGGCGCGCCGGGTTTTGCGGCTTCCGCAGGAGTTTTTGCGGTGGCCGCGACCTTCGCTTTTTCCGTCGGGATGAAGAGGGCGGCGGCACCGAGGGCGGCAAGACCGAGGAAGGCGGCGCCGAGGCTGAGTTTTTTGATCTGCTGGTCGTTCATGAAAAAGCTCTCCGGAAGTGGGTAATCGTTTTCTGTGCCCCTAGACTGCCATTTTACCCGACATGTTCCGGGAACTTCAGCCTATTTTCGGGAGTCCATCAAAGATATCTTACCATTTTCCGACAAGGATTGCCACAATGTCCGACACCCGCAAAGATTTTTCCTCTTGGCGGCCGCAAGGGATCAGCGCCCGCGGCCTGACTTTTTACGCTCTCTGGGATGTCGATGCGACGCCAGCCTATTACCGCAATTGGCCGCAGCGCTTGCTCGGGGTTTATCATCGCCATTTGAAGAAGCAAGAAGCCTGGTTTGCGGTGCGCACGGCGGCGGGGGCGGGCTATGTGGCCTTGCGCGACGGCAGCCGCCACGAGTTGCGGGAGGGCAGTTTCCTCGCCTTTCCGATGGCCGCGCTGTGGGATTACGGCAGTCTTGCCGAGGGCGAGGGCTGGGTTTTCCGCTGGTACGACTTCATCGGCGACAGGGACTGGCCCGAGGAGTCGCGTCTCTTGGCCAGCGATCCGGCAGAGGCGGTTTTGTCGGACACCTTGCAGCGTCTGACGAAAATGGACGGTGAGGCTTCGGGGCTGGCTGCCGCAGGCTGTTTCGAAGCATTAGTCGGGCTGTGGAAAATGGCGCTGGCGCAGCCGGCGGGTGAGGATGCGCCAGCGCGTCAGCGGGTGATGGCGCTGCTCGAGCGGATCCGGGCTTTGCCGGGGGAGAATTGGCGTTTGCCGGTGATGGCCAAGGGCTGCTCCTTGAGCGAGAGCCGGCTGCGCGAGATGTATCAGGAGATTTGCGGCGAAGGGCCGCGGGAATTTCTGCTGCGTTGCCGGATGGAAGAGGCGGCGAGGCGCCTCACCTTCGGCCGGGTGGAAGTGGCGCGGATCGCGAGCGATCTCGGCTATGGTCATGCGGCGCACTTCACCCGTGCCTTCAAGGCCTGGCATGGCCGTGGGCCGCGGGAATTCCGGCAGGGGAAATAGGAGCACAAAAAGGCCCGCGCTCGAAAGCGCGGGCCTTGGGGACTGAGTCGAGAATCAGAGTTTGACTTCTTCTTCTTTTTTCGGCTCGGCGGCTTTGCCGTGAGCACCACCAGCGGCACCTGCGGCACCCGCACCTTCGACGCGGCCGTCACGGCCTTTCGACGAAGGGAGGAAGCGGTAGTAGACCGAGAGCATCAGGATGGCGAAGGTGGTGGCG
>JAYTMY010000231.1:0-14715 GCA_043748535.1 Lentisphaeraceae bacterium
CTTTCGACGAGCTGCCTCGCGCCCTTCCACGCATTCCACCCCAAGCTACTTTATCCTGATCTCTCAACCAGGGGGATGGGGATCACGGGGGGCTTACCGTCGAAGGGGGTCATGTGCCCTCGGTCCCAGATGTGCTGTCCTCTGGGGTTGCTGTAGGAGCGCTGCTCGGTAATCGCCAGTCCATGGAGGGAAAGCTCAGTATCGCCCCAGAAGGTCGGCTCGCGTTTGATGTCCTTGTGTAGAGTCAGTGCGTCGCGAGTCAGCTTGTAGGAGCTCCAACGTGGCGCCAGTACCCGGTCGTCGTAGTCGACCTCAAAGCCGCTGTATTTCCGGATGAGGGTGTGCTTGTTGTCGTCAAAGTCGCACTGAGGGTGACCGAATGGTTCCATCGGCTCTGGAGATGATTGATCATCTGCCTTCTCCGGCCAAACTGACTGCACTTGTTGAACTGCTGCGAGTTTTGTAGGTGCCGACTTCGGTGCATCCCTGCGATCATTCTGCCCACGCCAGAACACCATGGCAAAACCGACGGCCACGAGAACAAGCACGACAGCCCAGAACAGCAACCACTTCGGTTTCATTCCAAATCTCCTGGATGCAAAGCCCACGTTAGGCCTTCTCCATTCCTCAGCTCGGAGCCAGTTCTTCGAGTTCAAGAAGTGCCAACAGCGCGAGGCCGCGAGCTTTGGCATAGGGACTTGCACTGGCGTGTCGCTGCAGCTTGAGCAGATGCTGCTCGGCGGCGAAGGAGTCATCTTCCACGATGGCGGCTACAATGCCTCTGAAAGCGAGGGTGTCGGGGTCAGCAGAGGGGAACTCAGGGTTGCTAAGCAGATCCTTGAGACGAAGTCCGGCGTCCTTGCTGATGGGCCAGGTGTCAGCCAGCTGCCGAGCTTCGGCGAGCAGACCCTCCGGCAGCTTGAGTCGCTGCAGGCGCTGCAAGCGTGACTGGATCGCAACGTGTGGGAAGTATTCGCCGAAGCGCTGGCTGCTAGCAAGTGAGCAAAGACGTTTAAGCGAATCGACATCCTCAATGCGGTCATGAAATTCAAGTGCTTTTTGGGCGACGATTTTGAGTGCCGGATCTTGTTGCAAGGGCTGCTCGAGAGGCAGCCAATCGAGCGCGAAAATGCGGGTTTGAACTTGGATTTCTGCATCCTGGCTGAGTTCGGTGAGAGCCGAAACGGCGAGGATGCCGCGAAGATGCTGCCAGGCCTCATGCCGGAAGGAGGCATCGGGGTGACTGCAGGAGACCTTGGCCAGAGCGTGCAGCAGAGAGGCTTCTGGGTCGCGATCCGCAGCTGCGGCAAGATGAGCCAGAGCTTCGTCCCGGCCGCTTTCGCCGCGGCCGAATAGGATGGCGGCGAAATCCTTAAGGGCGGGGATGAAGCCCAAAACGCAGGCATCGCGGAAGGCTCGGTCGGAACGTTCGGAGGCCTTGGCGATCTTGAGTTCGGGGAGCAGGAAGAGGTAGCCCATGCGCCAGGCGGCAAAGGCGGAGCAAGCCGCGGGATCATCTTTTTGCCGCCCCTCTTGCGAAAGCTCGTGAATGAGATTGTAGAGATGAAGCGATCGTTTGGGGTCGCGAGGGACGAGCTTGCCGCTCTCGAGCAGGCGGGCGTGGAGCTCGGTGATGTCGCGGGTGACGCTGGGCGAGGCGCAGCCGTTCTCGGCGATCCGGCGGATCGATTCAACTGCGTCCTCCCGCCAAGTGCCGGCACGGGCGGATTCGAGCGCGTCGGCAAGTTCCTTGCAGTCGTCCGGCGCGCCGTTGCGGCGAGACCAGGCCCAGAGGGCGCCGACGAGGGCGCTGAGGTCGCCGCGCTTGAAGCGCTGATGCAGCAGTTCGGCGGGATCTCGCGGTTGGTCGCGGATCTCGGCGCGAGTGATCTTCACAGGCAAAGTCTCACCGAGGCCGAGCTGTCCGGCCCAGGCGGCGCCGCGGCCGACCATGCTGCCGACATCGTGGCTGCGCAGTACCGGCAGGCCGCTGGCTGCCTGGATCTCCTCCTCCAGGCCGAGCAGACGCGAGGAGCCGCCAGCCAATGCGATGGCCTCGATCTTGAGCTGTGCCTTGTCAGCCTTTAGCAAAAGCTCTCGCAGGCAGTTCACGGCAGCGGTGATGCGGGGTTTGACGATGCCGGCGAGGCCGGAACGGTCGAGGGCGAAGGTGGCGCGGTTGCCAGATTCGTCGGTGAAGCTCCAGGAAACCTCGGGACGCTGGCTCAGCAGCTCTTTGACCTTGCGTGCGGCCTGACGGGCGGACTGGGGGCAGATTCCCTCGTCGTCGTCATTCTGGCGGAGTCGCAACTTGAGCTTGCCGAGGAAGTGCAGCACCAGATCTTGGTCCAGGTCTTCGCCGCCGAGGGCGGCATCGCCGCCAGGCAAGTCGGAATCGATCTGCCAAGGGCTGGAATCGTCGCTGCGGCGCAGTACGGCCAGATCGAGAGTGCCGCCACCCCAGTCGAAGACGAGCAGTGAACGGAAGCCAGTCAGGCGCTCGCCGAACTCCCGGGTGTAGGCGAGGCCGGCGGCGACGGGCTCGGACAGGAGCTGGACCTCTTCGAATCCTGCCATCAAGGCGGCGCGCACCAGAGCTTGCCGCCGGGTCAGGGAAAAGAGCGTCGGGGTGGTGAAGACCAGCCGGGATGCTTTGCTTTCCTGCGGCAGGCGCAGCCTCAGGTCGGCGAAATAATCGGCGGCGAGGCCTTCTACTGGCCAGTCCTCGCCGTTGAGGCGGATCTTTTCCTCTGCGCCGAGCAGTCGCTTGAGTTCGCGCAGATATCCGGAAGGATGGAGCGTGCGACGGTCTTCGGCGTTGTCGCCGAAATATAGCTCGCGCTCGGCGACGCTGATCACAGAGGGCTGTTCGGCTCCTTCGCGCCCGAGTTTCAGCAGCTCGGGGCGTTCCTGATTTTCCCGGAAAAGGCTAATCAGGGTCTTTGTGGTGCCGAAGTCGATGCCGATGGATGTGCGGGACATGAGAGGGATTCCTGTGAGTGTGGATTGTAGGGATGTTCAACGTGGAAGAGTTTTGAGCCGCTCTTGCGCGGATGAGATGCCTTGTGCAGCGGCTTTTTCGTACCAAGCACGCGCTTGGACATAGTCTTGCGTTACTCCTTGGCCGTTCTCATACAAGGTGCCGAGATTGTATTGCGCCCAAGCGTAACCCTGCGAGGCAGCTTTTTCGTACCAAATTCGCGCTTGGCCGAAGTCTAGCGTCACTCCGCGGCCTAAATTATATAGTAAGCCGAGTTGAGTTTGCGCATCGGCGCTGCCCTGCGATGCGGCTTTTTCGTACCAGCCCCGTGCTTGATCGTAGTTCCGCATCACTCCTTGGCCATTGTCATACAAGGTGCCGAGTTTGTATTGTGCCAGAGCACGGCCCTGTGCGGCAGATTTTTCATACCAACGCCGCGCTTGAATGAAGTCTTGGTCCACTCCCTGCCCATTTTCATAGAGGAGGCCGAGATTGCATTGTGACTTGGCATGTCCCTGTGCGGCGGCTTTTTCATACCAAAGTCGCGCTTGTCTGTAGTCTTGCGCCACTCCTTGCCCATTGTGATAAAGGAACCCAAGATAATTTTGGGCATCGGCATTTCCCTGCGCTGCAGCTTTTTCATACCAAGCCCGCGCTTGGACATAGTCTTGCGCTACTCCTAGACCCCAGTCATAAAGAATGCCGAGATTCAATTGCGCCCATGCATTGCCCTGAGCGCCTGCCTTTTCATACCAGGCCCTTGCTTGGCCATAGTCCTGTGTCACACCTTGGCCGATGTGATACAAGGCGCCGAGATTGTATTGCGCCAGATCATCTCCCTGGGCAGCAGCTTTTTCAAACCAGGCCCGCGCTTGGCCGTAATCCTGTGTCACACCTTGCCCGTATTCATAAAGAATGCCGAGATTGCTTTGTGCGAGGGCATTACCCTGCGCTGCGGCTTTCTCGTACCAGGCCCTTGCTTGGCCATAGTCCTGTGTCACCCCTTGGCCGTTGTGATACAAAATACCAAGGCCAGTTTGTGCATTGGCATTCCCTTGGGCTGCAGCTTTTTCAAACCAGGCCCGCGCTTGGGCAAAGTCCTGCGCCACTCCAAGCCCTATGCCGAGACCAGTCTGCGCATCGGCGTTGCCTTGTGCGGCAGCTTTTTCGTACCAAGCCCGCGCCATGGCATAATCCTGCATTTTGAAAGAGCTGTCGCCTAGGTCGGCAAAGGCTTGCATCTCAGCTTTATGGTTTTGCCGCTGCTTGTAAAAGAATCCCATGGACAAGGCAAGTAAGAGAACGATCACTGCCCCCCAGGCAAGTCGGAGCTTGATTGCGGCGCGCTGGCGATTAGCCGCCAGGGTTTGCCATTCCTGTTGGCGCAGACTATCGAACTGCGGGTCGTTATGAACAGGAGCGATGACCAGGCGGATTGCAGTGAGACCGGTGTCTTCGTCTTCGCCTACATTGGCGACACGGCGGCGCCCCTCAAGTCTCCACTCGAAGGAAGGCGGCTGGTTCTTGGCGGCAATGCGTTCCTTTCGGTGCTTGAACCAGAGTGCCGTTTCGACGATGCCGATCACTAGGATTACCCAAGGCCAAGAAAGAAACAACTGCAACACCAGCCAGGTGCCAACGATGCGTTTTCTCAGGGCTTCATTTTTCGGCGTGACGAGGAACAGGGCGAGCGAGCCTACAAACAAGGTGATCAAAAAATTGCCTACATGATTGCCGGAAGTCTCGCTCGGGGGCTGCATGCCTGCAGCATAAGCACAAGCCAAAGCCAAGTAGATGGCGACAAATGGAGTCGCGAGAATGGCAAGGATGCGGGGATAGGACAACCAACTTTTTGCTTCAGTGGCTGCATCGGGCGTCACTGGAAGCAAGTCTGCATGAACGGCGGTGGCGCAGGCAAATTCTGCTTCGCTGGGCAAGCGAAACTCGTAGCCTGCCGGGATCTCGTAAGCATCTTTATCGTTGCGGGATTCGAGCTCAATAAAGAGCTTTTGAACATCTTGCCAACTTGCGCCGGTGACAGGCTTGTCAGCTTCAGCATCTTGTGGTGCTGGTTGCTGCTGAATCAGTGACCAGAGTTTATTGTCAATCGCTGTTTGACCTAGCCAAAAAGAATAACGAGGGAGCGAACTCCTTGCAGCGACTGGGCAAGGGAGAAAGTTGTAGCCGTGAAGAATTTTGGATTTAGCAAAATTCTTGCCTTCCCGAAGGGAAGCTTCAGCAGCATGTTGTTCACTCTCAGCTTGGCGCATCTGTTCCTGCTTGAGTGCTTCATCCTGAAGGCGTCGTTGCCGTTCCGCTTCAGCTTTAGTTCTGTACCGCTCCTCTTCACTGCGTTTTGCCTCGTTGGCGAGACGCTCTTTCTCGATTTGTTTGCGGGCCTCTTCCTGAAATTGGCGTTGGCGCTCAGCTTCAGCCTCGGCTTGGTGGCGGATTTTATCGCGGTGAGCATCAAGCCGTAAAACTGCAGGCTGATACCCTGCGGCAGCGGCCTGTTCGAGTTTTTGGAGGGCGGTGGGGGAGGAGATATACATGATGATTTAGTGCCTGCAGTCTTGGTCTTGATTGATTCTGGTTGCTAGTCAACGCGGTAGGTTCTGGAGATTTTTCTTGGCTAAACTGTTTCCTTGAGCCGCAGCTAATTCGTACCAAGTTCTTGCTTGTTTGTGATCCTGCTTTACGCCAAGCCCAAATTCATGTAAAACACCTAAATTATTTTGTGCTTCTGAATTGCCATGAATTTCGGATTTTTTATACCATAAAATTGATTCACAATAGTCATGTTTGACTAAGGAGTAATAATTTCCGATATTCATTAGCATCTCTGGATCCTTAGGTTGACTCAGGAATTTAGCAGTGACGCCTCCTAGATATCTGCCGAGCAAAAATGCTCCAAACCCAGCACCTGCTGAATTTCTTATCTGCAGATGATCAATAGCTGCAAAAATTAGCATAGTGAAGCCGCACAATCCGCCGCACAGTTCGCCAATTAACTCGCCTCTTGAAGCTAGCTTTATCATTTTATCTAAAGTTAATTTTGCTTGTTCTTCGTTATCAGGTTGTCGAGCAAGTCTCAATAGGGCTTCCTGCTCCTTAATTATACGGTCTTTCTTGCTTTGATCTTCGGCTGAAATTTTAAGATATTTAATCTCAGACTCAGGTGATATATTATGAGGATGAGGGAGTGATTTTAAATATATAAAAGCTTGTAAATTTCCATGCAATATTGATTTTTTATACCAATTATGAGCGTGTTTTAAATTAATGCGAACTCCGTGAAGTCCATAATGATAAATAAGACCAATGTCACATTCAATTTTGTCATCAATATGAGGCTCACAAAAAAGGACAATTGAAACTCCTAAAAATCCGAATAAAACTGATAACATAATCCAGAATATTATATTAGATGAGAATTCAATATCAAATAATGCAAATAATGCAAATAATGGAATAATAAATCCTGCGATAAATCCAGGTGTACGAAAACGACCAGTACGACTTAGGATTTTTTTCGCTTGTAGTGTTTCTGCCACCATGAGGTCAATCTGTGACTGTTTGCGGGCTTCCTCTTGCATCAGGCACTGTTTCTCTGCTTCGATTTCAGCCCGTTGCCGTTCTTGTTCTTTACGATTGGCCTCAACTTCTAGGCGTTCCCTCTCCGCCTGTTTGCGGACTTGTTCCTGAAGTAGCCGTTGCTGCGCCGCTTCCGCCTCTGCACGTAGTCGTTCTTGTTCCTTGCGTCCGGTTTCCTCTTCCTGCCGTTCTCTCTCCGTCTGTTGGCGAGCCTCCTCTTCGCGCCGTTTGGCTTCAGCGGCCAGGCGTTTCTTTTCAGCTTGTTGTCGAGCCTCTTCTTGCAATTGACATTGACGCTCTGCTTCAACTTCCGCTCTGTGCTGTTCCTCCATGCGATGCGCAACAATGCGCAAGCCGGCAGGCTGATAGCCTACGGCAGCGGCCTGCTCGAGTTTCCTGAGGGCAGTGGGAGATGAGATGATCATGGCGATGTTCCCGGGGCGAGTTCGGTTTCGATCAGATCGAGAATGAGCTGGCAGAGCGGACTCTGCTGGCGGGGAGCTTCGTTCTGGTGGATCTTCCAGAAGTTTGCGGCGGCGGCAAGCTCTAGCCGTGAGGGAGGGCTCGTGGCTTCTTCGGCAAGGCGAGCACGGAGCCAAGTGCTGCCGGGGCTATCCGATTCGGTGAGCAAGTGCCGGGCTTCGAGGCGGAGTGCCAGTTGATCCAAACATTTCTGCGCTGCATCGAGATCACGTTCAAGCTTGAGGATATCGGATTGAAGGCTGGCGTCTCCACTGGCTCGCAAGGCCTTTTCGAGCTCCATAGCCACTCTTCGGACAAGACGAATGAGATCTTCTAAAACGGCCTCCTGGTGACGAAGGGCACCGCCTTCGAGGAAACGCCGGCGCAGCTCCTCTTCAAGTCTGGGCAGACCGCTTCGACGGAGCAGGACTTCCGCCGCACCTTGTCCAGGAGGAATGGAAGCGAGGACTTGGCAGAGTCGACGTATGCTTGCCCAGCCAAGGGAAAGCTCTTTGCATTTGCTCCAGAAGGCTGCACGACGCGGGCAGAGACTCCAAGACCTTTCATGGTC
Organism: Lentisphaeraceae bacterium; assembly: GCA_043748535.1. Lineage (GTDB taxonomy): Bacteria > Verrucomicrobiota > Lentisphaeria > Lentisphaerales > Lentisphaeraceae > CAMCSH01. The sequence continues at coordinate 7,608 of JAYTMY010000231.1, forward strand.
GAGTGCTTCTTCGAGAGCTTCCGGGCTCAAGTCAAGGAGAAGCTGGCGACATTCTTCGAGCTGCTGTGGATCTAAGCATTTTGCGGCGAGCGCGAGTGGAGCGGAGACGGGCAGCACCTCGACGAGTGAGGGAAATTGACGGTGGAGATCCGCGGCTTTTGCCTGGGCGCGGGCGAAGGGATCGGGTCCCTCAAGATGGTCCCACTTGTGGAGGACGCCGATGGCCTGGCCTCGGCTGGCTTGCCGAAACTGACCTAGCTGCGCGGCGTCCGACTCTCTTCCTTCGAAGGCGAAGACATGGAGCATGGCTGCGGCTTCTCCGCCCTCAAGGTAGGACTCGATGACTTTCTGATGGACCTCGCTGGTGGAGCCGGTGCCGGGGGTGTCGACGAGATTGAGTCCTTTGAGCAAGGGCGAGGTCGCGATGAAGAGCAAGGTCCTGGTCCGTCTCGTCTGTTCCTCAACTTCGGGCGACGTGCCGGTCCAGAGGCTGAGATCGGCAAGCAGCCGGGCTTCTGCCGGGCGCTGATCCTGCCATTCGACGCAGAAGCTGTGGGTGGCTTCTTCGCTACCATAGGAGATGCGGTTGACGGTGGCCGTCGCCTCGGTGACATCGCAGATGCAGAGTCGGCGGCCGAGCAAGGCGTTGATGAGGGTGCTCTTGCCGGTCTTCATGCGGCCGATGACAGCGAGTTCGAAGTCGCGTGACTCAAGCTCGGCGACGAGGCGCCGGAGCTCGGTCCTGTGCTGGCGAAGCAGCGGAGCGCGACGCTCAAGCAGCTGCTGCAGGAAGAGCAGCGGCTTTTCAAGTGCCTGGCGGCCACGGTTGAGGACGGCGGCCGTCATGTCAGTTCCCGGCTACCCGACTGAGCAGGGAGGCGAGCATTTTCTCCTGCTCGGCGATGGTTGCGAGGTGGATTTTGGCCTGTTCGAGTGGCGACGGATCGAGCTTGGCGGTGAGTGTAGCGAAATCGCGGTCGAGCTCCGCCAGGCGTCGCTTCTCCTCGTCGCGGGAGGCGATGGCTTGAGAGTCGTAGCGGTTCTTGAAGTCGCGGTCGAGATCGTCAAGGCGCGTCTTAGTGACCTTGCGCAGTTCCTCCTGTTTTTTCGCCAGCTCCTGGCGTTTGTTCTCGGCATCGAGTCGGCGTTCGCTGGTCTGTTTGGCGAGGCGCTGGCCTTCCGCCTGAAGGGCTTCTTGGGTCTGATCTCGAATTTGGCGGAAGAGTTTGCGGAGACCGCTACTGAGTTCGCCAGAGATCGCCTGGAGCAGGTTGTTGCAGGCGTTGAGGACTTCGCCGCGGGCTTTTTCCTGCTCGCCCTGTGTTTGAGTCTCGTAGGCGTCTTTGGCGAAGAAGGCCCCGGCGATGGCGAGGCCGGCGGCGCTGCCGACAACCGTGCCGATGACCGGGATAACAGAGCCGATGAGGCCGCCGGCGATGCTGGCGAGCGTGCCTCCCATCATGCCGCCCATGGCCACGGTTTTTAGGTGGGAGAGATGCTTGGTGCCGTGCTGTTTTGCGGTGATGATGGCGAGCAGGCGCTCTTGGTCGGCGCCGAGCTGGCGATGATCGATCTGCTGAGAGCTATCCAGTTTGATGCTGCTGCTGAGCGAGGCAACGGCGTCTTCGGCTTGGCGGACGGCTTCACGGCAGCGCTGGTGAGTGAGGGCGGCGGCGCGGTCACGCAGGTGTTCGGCGAGTTTGGGGACGAGGGCATAGAGCTCGGTGGCGGAAGAGCAGAAGTCGAGGCTTTCCTGGATTTCGGCGATCAGAGGGCCGTTGGGGCGGAGTAGGCTGCTGGTTCCGTTGATCAGATCTTCCTGGATGTTTTCGAGGCTGGCGGAGATTTCCTTCTGCAGCCTGGGGAGATCCTGATTGGCTAGTTTATTGGCGGCGAACTGCTCTTTTTCGAGGGACACGCGGAGCGCGTCGGCCTCGGCCTGGCTGGTGGCGACCAGTTGACGTCGACGTTCTTCGAGTTCTTGCTGCAGGCGGGCGGAGCTGGCCTTGGCTTGCTGATCGCCGCTGATCTCGCCGCGACGGCGTTCCTTTTCGGAGTCGAGCTGGATTCTTTGCAGCTGCAATTGGCGTTCGGCCTCGGCGGCGGCCTGCTCCTGAGAGCGGCGTCGCTGGCGGAGCTCATGTTGGAGGCGGGTGGCGAGGGGGATGATCTGCTGGTCGGCCTCGTCGGCGAGGCGCCGCTGTTGGCGTGGGTAGCATTCGGCTTCGAGATAGTGGATGAGGGCCGGGATGCCCGAATCGCGCAGCTTGCCGAGGTCCTTGTTTTTGTCGGCCTTGGCTTTGCTCCTGGAGCTGACGCAGAAGTAACGCAGCTCCTTGTCGGGCATGCCGAGTTCGCGGCGCAGAGTGGCGAGGTTGGCTTCCATGAATCGTTTCGACTGCTCGTCCCCGGCAAGGTCGGTCTTGGTCTGGACAAAGGCAATCTGCTCGCTGTAGCAGCGGAGGTTGCGGAGGAAGTCGATCTCTTCCCGTCCGATGGGTGATTCGTAGCTGTCGGTGACGAAGAGGATGGCGTCGGCGCGGGGGGCGTAACGCAAAGTGATGTCCCGGTGGGTGCGGCAGAGGCCACCAAGCCCCGGTGTGTCGATGATGACCATGCCTTCACGTAGGATCGGAGCGGGGACTTCGACGGAGATGAACTCCACCTTCTTCTGATTGCCGGGGTTGTGGATTTCACTTCCGTAAGCGGCGAGCTCGGCGGCATGGATCTCCTGTTTGGATCGATTGGCTTCGGGGAGGAAGAAGACCTTGAACTTCAGCTCGGGGCCGTAGTGGATCTTGAAGACGGCAGAGGTGGCAACCTCGTCTGCGACGGGCAAAAGCCCTTCGGTGCCGAGGATGGCATTGATCAGAGAGGACTTCCCCTTTTTGATCTCACCCATGACGACGAGGGTGAAGAGACCGAAGCCCAGCTTGGTCGCCTGCTCTTCGGTCGTCTCGCTTGACTCGCCGGTGATCACCTTGTGGGCCAAGGCGAGCTGGGAGAGGAGCTGGACACGCTGCTTGAGCATGCAGGCCGGATCGGAATTCGAAATTGCGGCGTCAGTCATTGGTCATATTTCCTGTTTTCATGGTCGGCGTAGTGCTGGCTGAGGCGGCGTGCCCGGCCGAATTTCCGATGCTTGGTGGCTTACAGCGTGGCGATGAGCTGGTCGAGGGCGGCTTCGCGGATGTCGGCGGGCACAGAGTTGTAGATGTCGTGCCCGATGGCGAGCGTGGCGAGCATGGGGTCGGGGCTGGCGGCGATCAGGTCCTGGGCGTTCAGGAGCTTGTCGGTGACGTGGTTGCCGGCTTCGTAGATGGCGACGCATTTGGGAATGTCCATTGCTCCCAATCCATCGCTGGCGATGACATAGCCGAGAACACAGGCTGCACCGACGCATTCGCCCCAGGCGTTGTCCCCGAATACTGAGTGGAACAAGTCCGGATCCTGATTGCTCCCTGCCTGGACATCAGGGGCATGACGAGCCGCCCATTCCTGCGGCGAATAATCCGTGGCGGTGTAGGTGAAATCCGAGTTTTGCCAAGCGTCCTTGAAGTCTTCGAGGGGGTATTCGCGGCTCTGGCCGTTGGGATCGCCCGAGTCATTGATGATCACGGTCGGAGGGTTCGCTTCGGCGTTGATGCCGGTGATGACGACGGCGTGGTCTGCCGGTTCGAACTGAGGAGTGTCAAGCCCGAAGACCTTCTTGAACCAGTTCCAGAACTCCTGCATCGGGTGGCCTTCGGCCCAGAGTTCCTCGGCATGGACGTTGGCGACGACGCGGTGGCCGGCCTGGAGCTCGCGAGCGAGTTGCTCGACAGTGGCGTGCTCGACATGGTGATTGGGGATACCATAGGCTTCCATCAGCTTGCCGACATCGTCAGGGGCAGTGCCGCCTTCGGTGACCCAGCCGTTCTGAGCGGCGGTATAAAGCGCTGTGTCTTCGCTGATCAGATCCTGGCCCAGTTCGTGCCTGAACTGGTTGATGATCGACATCTGCGAGACGACGGCGCAGTCGAAGTTGTAATCCTGGTGCTCATAGAAGGCGTTCTGGTAGGCGGGATCACCGATGAAGTAGTGGCTCATGGCTAGGTCTCCTGTTTTTCAGTTGCTCAAATCATTCGAGTTCGATGTCTTGTTTGCGGATCAACTCTCCCTGAAGGATCAGTCCGGCGCGGGAGCTGTGGCGGCACCGATAGGGCGGGGGATGGCTCGGCGGACGACCGACGGCCCGCATCCTGGACTCGTCCCATTCGTGACCAAGGATGATTTCTCCGTGATTTTCCCGGATCAGTGATTCGAGGAGCTCCCCAGGTTCTCCAGGGGACTCAAGACGCCAAGCGAAATAGGGGTGCAAATACGGCCGCTGCGATTTGAAGATGATGTCGCGATCTGCGGCGCTATGGCAGTGGCGCAATTGGTCATGCAGATCGAGGAGCTCGAGAAGGCGTGAGAGAAGTTCTTCAGAACCGGGCGGAGCTGGCGGCGGGAGTGCTGCGGATGCAGGGGGCTCGATTGAAACAAGGAGAGAATCATGAGATGGCGTGATTTCCTCCGGGACGGCAGGAATAGGGGCTTGAGCGGACACTGGCTGAGGTGCTGGCGCCGGCGCTGAAATCGAGGCTGAGGTAGGCAGGGGTGAGGGGCGCTGCAATAAGTCGGTCAGATCCGCTCCAGCCGGAGCTTCCTGTACGATCACAGGCTCTTCGATAGGGGATGTATCCGAGTGGTTGACGCTGACCGAAAAACTGAAAGGCGAAGACGGTTGAGGAGCTTCACGAAGTTCTTGCGGAAGTTTCGCGGCAGGTATAGCCCGTCGCCTCCGGAGCCATTTGCGGCAAAGTGCGGCGAGGGAAAGAATCAGGATGAACGCCACCACTAAGACGCCGCTCAGGTCGGCGGTGCTGGTGCCTTGCGAGCTTGGCGCGGCTGGATGATGAGTCGCGGCGGGAGATGCCGGCACCGGGGACATGACTGAATGCCGATCCATCTGTTCTGAGGCGGCAGCAGTTGTGTGAGCCGCAGAAGATGACGGGAGTGCATCTACGTCCAGGTGCTGCCCAGAAGCCTTGGGTGATTGCAGCGGCGGCGGTGCCGGCGACAGCGTCGCGGCGTCAATGGAAGCTTGGGGCTTATGATCGTGCAATGACATGAGCGGAACTTCCAGAGTTCCACGCCAAAAAAGAAGCGTGGCTTGTTTCATGTTCCTGAGAAGGCACGACCAAGCGCCTATGCTAGAAACACGAGCAAGCCACGCCCCAGCGGGGCGCGCCTACCACATGTCGTCCTCTGGCATAAAATTGGTCGTTTCTCTCAGGGGACGGTGAGTGGTCGATCGCGAAATCGACTATGTAGATGCTGTTATCGGTTGCGGTACAGGTGGTCTCTCCTTGAGTGCCTGATGAAGTCTACGAGCACCCTAATGGCTTAAGACATGAAAGTCAAGTTTTTTTAAGTTTTTTTGATGCTGTCTGCCCGCCTATCGGCCCAAGCATCGCTGCGCATCTGCGCACAGGATTTTCTCGAGATCTTGCAATTCCAAATCCTCAGCCGCGGCGGTCATCGCCGCGGCGTTGATCCCGTTACAACCCAAAAAACACAGGAGCCTCCCATGTCTACCACTGCTTTTATCCGTGCTTCCGATCTCGCTTCTAACCCGGTCACGAGGGTGCCTCGTGCTCTGCCTTGACGTCTCCGGCTCGATGGCCGGGGCGCCGCTGCAGGAGCTCAATCTGGGCATAGAGGCTTTCTTCTGCGCACTCCGACGCGACCCAGTCGCCAGCCGCGCCGCCGAAGTTGCCATCGTCGCCTACGCGTCCGACGCCGAATTGGTGCTGGACTTTCAGGCGCTCTCCCGCTTCGAAACTTCGCCCCGGATCCACGAGGCCGATGGAGCCACTAACATGGCGGCCGGAATCAGCCTGGCTCTGCAGGCGCTTGAGCGCGCTAAGGCGGCATACCGCAAAAGCGGCGTCGACTACCATCAGCCCTTCCTGGTGCTGATGAGTGACGGTGTACCGAACGTCGGTGACTACCAGCCGGGAGCAGCCCGTTGCCGCGAGCTGGAGGCGCAGCGCAAGCTTGTCGTCTTTCCCGTCGGCATTGGCGCCGACGCCGATATGGCGACTCTTGGCCGTTTCTCCGAAAAGCGTCCGCCGATGAAGCTCTCCGGGCTCGACTTCACCGCCTTTTTCGCGTGGCTGAGCCAATCCGTCGCCCAAGTCTCTCGATCCACCCCGGGCCAGAGTGTCAAGCTCCCCAACCCCAACGGCTGGTGCCAAATCTAAGGAATCCAATATGTCACAGACAAGCTACTTTCTTCACGCCGCCCTGAGCTACCAGGGCGAGTCCCACCGCCGCAGCGGCATCGTCAACCAGGACGCTTGGCACTGTCGCAGCAGGGGCGGACTGATTGTCGGCGCCGTCTGCGATGGAGCCGGCAGCCAGATCTGGTCTCATCTCGGTTCTCGGTTTCTCAGCCTGCTGGCATGCCGCTGGCTGGAGTCGAAGTTCGACGAGCTGCATAGCTGCGACGACATCGCCATTCGCCGTGATTTCTTCAACTTCGCCCGGCCGCGCTTCCAGGTTTATGCCCGCCTCTGCGGTCATTCTCAGGAGGAGCTCGCCTGCACGTTGATCCTTGCGGCACTCCATCAGGACGGGCGTTGGCTTGCCCTGCATCTGGGCGACGGCGTCCTCCTCGCCCAGACCAGTCGGCAGACCATTCCCGTCTCGCTGCCTGATAACGGCGAGAACGCCACCGTCACGTGGTTCTTCACCAGTCCAGATGCGCCCCCAAGGACCCGCGTCTATCAAGGCCGGGGATACCTCCAGGGAGACCGCATCTGCGGGCTGCTCCTTGCCAGCGACGGCATCGAGAAAGCCCTTGTGCATCTGCACACCGGCAAGGCGGCCCTGATAAGTTCCGTGCTGGTGCGGCGACTCGCGCAAGTCGGCCGGGAGGAACTCGAAAGGCAGCTGCAAGCCAGCGAAGGTTTGTTCCGAGAGCGTTACTACTCACGACGCGACTGAGCCCGGCGTGAGCTGGCCGGCCGGTGCATGAGTGGGGATGGAGGAGGAAGAGCCGGAGAGGCGTCACGGAGGA
>JAYTMY010000232.1:0-19428 GCA_043748535.1 Lentisphaeraceae bacterium
TCCTCCGTGACGCCTCTCCGGCTCTTCCTCCTCCATCCCCACTCATGCACCGGCCGGCCAGCTCACGCCGGGCTCAGTCGCGTCGTGAGTAGTAACAAACTTTTATGGGAGTGAGTTGGACTTCGACTTCGCAAGGCAAGGGAAAGTCAGCACGATGTTGCACAAGCAATGGCTTGCCGTACATCGACGAGGCCAGCAGGCCGTCCGGACCGGCGGCAAAGTCGCCGGAGCTACGCCGCCACAGCCAAAGGTCGTCAAGGGGCAGTGTGACCCAGTCGCCGCGAAGATACTCTTCTTGCAGGCGGCAGAGTCGGGCCCATTGGCGACAGCAGCTGGCGGCATGAGGATGCTCGGCACTCGTCGCAGCAGCATCAAGAGCCGTGGCCCATTCGAGCAGTTGCGCCGCCGGAATGGCCCTGTCAAAGGGCTTTCCAGCCTGCCAGCCGAGGGTTTTTTCGATCGTTTCGACCAGGCTCAGCTGAGGTCTGCTGACACAGAGGCGGGCAAGATCGAGCGGCCCATTGATCTCTGGCCGCAGCGCCGGCAGATCGAGATCCTTGAGCAGATCGTAGCGGCGAAGCAGGCGAGACATGAGGCTCTTGTCTGCTGCTGGCAGGAGCTTGCCGATGAGTTGCGAACGGCGAAGCGCCAGGTGGGGAGTCGCGGGGCGGCTTTCGAGGTGTTCGAGGCAGCGGTTTAGGCTGTCGCTGACCCAACTTTCCTGCAAAACCTCGTTGCCTTCAATGGCGGTGAGCTGGGAGAGATAGATCAAGCACAGCGGTGAACCTGCCTCGGTGAAGGCTTCAGGGTCGCGGGAGAGAGTTTCGATGCGCTCTTTCAGCAATGCGGCGCTGCCACCAGCGGCGAAGCTAAGACAGGCAGCCCATTGCCGGTGGAGATTTCCGTCCCGGGGGGCTTGCCTGAAAGCCGTGTCAGCGAGGGGCTGCAGGGCCTCTGGCCCACGCAGGAAATCGCATCCCAGCCGCAGCAGCTGCAATTTTAGCGACAGCAGGTCGGGATGCGCTGCGATCTGCTGTTGCAGGCGAGATTCGAGGGCGGTGGCTTGATGCAGCCAGGCACCGCTCGCCAACTCCGGCTTGAGCAGGTGCAGTCGAGTGGCCGCGACCAGAGTTTCGAGAGCGGGGGAGGGCGAGGTGAGCTCGGGAATGTCGTGCTCTGGGTTCGGCTGATCTTTGCTGATTATGATGCGGAACTTCATCATTTGCAGACTGTTTTCCCAGGCCTCAAGGGTCTGCATTTTCGCGGCGAGTTCCAGCTCGCCAGTATCAGCCGGCGAGGCGGCGAGTAGGCGGGCGAGAGCACGATGCATGGCATGCCGAGCTTGCATCCACGCCGTGTAATACGCGTCTGAATTGCGTTGGGAATAAAAGTTGAGGAGAGCCGACGTCTGACGTATCCGCTCGAAGAGAAAGGCTAGTGTCTCGGTGGCGGGAAGCTGCTCAAGCAAGGGCATCAGAGCGGCGGCATCGCGATAGGATTGCCGGAAGAGAATAGGGTCTTTCGCTGCAGCGGCGGTGCGAGCCTGGAGAGTGGCTTTGAAAAGTTGCCCGCGGGGGGTATTTGGCACTTGTTTCAACAACTCGGCGCTGCGTCGGCTGAGTTCCGGATCGAGATGGGGGTTGGTTTCAGCCGCGGCCAGATCGCGCAGGAAGATATTCCAGTCTGCGGCAGGCACGGCAGGAAGCAGCTCGCGAGCCGCTTTTTCCATCGGCTCAGCGGATTCATTGGCAGCAGGAGTGATAGCAAGCAGCAGGGAAAGAATCAGGCTCATGGCTTGGTCTCCGGGGCAAGAATTAAGGCGGCTCGCCCGTCCAACTCTTGAGCAAGGCGAACCGATTCTGCGCAGCCGCTGATGCGGGCGAGATCGGCGAGGCGCCAAAGCTGTCGCGGCGTCCAACGATGCACTGGCAAGCGGCGCCAGTCGACGAGCAGGGGATCCAGTTGCGCCGCCAGATCAGGGCGGCTGACGGCGTGTAGACGGCGGAGATCCTCGAGCGGCTGGAGCTGGGAAGGACCTGCTTCACGCAGGATTTTGGCGGCCTGAGCGCGGGGCTCGCCGGGTTTCTCGAGATCGTTCAAAACTCGATTCAAGTCCAGCTCGCGGACAGGCGGAAAATGCCTATCCAGCAAAGTCTTCACGATCTCAGGATGTATCGACAAGGCGTCGCGGGCGACCAGGGCGCGAAAGGCGTCTTCACCGAGCAGATCCGTGAAAAGGCGCGATTGATCGCTGTCGCTGAGGGGAGTGATCTCGGGCAAGACCTCGACCTTGATCTTGTCGAGTCCCCACCATTGCCCATTGATCGGCTCGTCATAGCGGTTGTCGAATTCAAAGTCGAGACTGTCTTTTTGGTGGCGGAAATGGAAGCTGAGGCGGTAACGGGCATCGGTGCCGTCCACGGTGCACCATGTGCAGCCTAAATGCCCGTGATCAAGGGCGCCAGTGCCGCCGCGGTGGAGGAGGTCTTCCACCCGGGCATCGACGAGGTAGAATTTGGCCCCGGTCTGACTGCGCATCAGTCGCGACACCTGGGCGGCGCGATAGTTGTCGGGAAAGTTCTGCCAGATGTTATCGGAGAAAACTTTATGGCAGTTGTTGAAGCTGGTTTCAATCAACAAGGGGCCGCCCTTCGGGCCGCAGGTCCAGATATCCGGACCATAGCCGCTGGAGGTGCCGTCCCAGGAGCCGGAGAAGTTGAGATCGAAACTGATGCGAACGAGTAGATGCGGCGGCAGCTTGTCGAGGTGCAGATTGAGCTTGCCGCTGCCGAGGCGCCCGAGGATTTTCTCGCCTTTGGGGGCGGTGAAGATCTCCAGCTTCTGCTGGTTGTGAGTGAAGACGCCGGGCGGCAGCTCTTTGTCGAAATCCTCTTCGTAGACAGGGGCGGCGGAAGCGGCTAGGGGCAGCAACACGGAGACGAAAGAGACAAAATGGAGAAGCTTCATTCCCAGGGTTCCTTTTCCTGCAGCAATTCACGGTAATCGGGGAGGTCCTTGCCGAGAGCCCGGGCGATAGCCAGGCTGCGGCGGGCGGCGGGCAGATCACCTTGGCGGGCGAGCAGCGCGGCCTGGGCGCGGCGGGCGAGGCAGCGCTGGCGGGGGGGGGCTTTTGAGCAGGATCAGGTCGACGGCGTCTTGTCCTTGCCGCAAGTCCGCGGGAGTGGACTGGGGGTCGAGAGCGGTGTAGCGCGCCCACTCCAGGGAGTTGCGGGCCAGCTCGTCACCGTCGTCGGCGGGGGTGGTGTCGGCGAGGCGGCGGGCCATCCCGGCGGCGTCATGGGGGCGTCCGAGCAGGGCGTAGGCGCGGCAGAGGAGGCGGCGGGCGTCATGGGCGTACGAGTTTGGTTCATGGAAATTCTGATCCTTGCCGAATTGGGAGCTGCCGAGTTTTTCGATCCGTTCGGTGTCGGCGAGGCGCTGCCGCAGCTCCTCCAGCTGGTGGCGGCGAATCAGACTTTCGGTGTAGCGCAGCGAGGTGTATTCGGTGCAGCAGAGATCGAAGCGTTTCTCCCAGAATTCCGGCTGTTCCGGAGACGGGAGCTGGAGTCGGCGGACCTTGAGGGTGCCGAGGTGGACGAGACCGTTCATGGTGGTGGGCGAGGCGATGCCGAGCTGACCGGGCAGGAAGATGCCCTCGGCCTTTTCCGACAGGTCGTTGCTCATGCAGGTGTGCCCCATGGTGGCGGGTTTCCCCTGGGCATCACGTGTCGACGACAGCAAGTCGCCGCTGTCCAGGTAGATCATGACCTCGGTCAAGGTCGGCGCTTCGCCGCGGGCCTGGAGCGTGAAATTGACCTTGTCTGTCCAGGAGAGTGCTTGGCGGGAGGCGAAGGCCTCGCCATGGCTGACGGTGTCAGTCGCGAAGATGCGGCCGGTGAGGGGCAGCTGCGCGAAATCGCCGCAGGCGACGCCGAAATAACAATGGGTGGCGCCGTGGACTTCATCATGGATATGGTGGGGGATGACGCTGAGGCGGGCCTGGAATGGCGGCGGGAAGCAGGAGGCGTGCTGGAGGAGGAAGCGTTCGCCTCGCATGGTGGCGACGAGGAGTGACTCGGGGGCGTCGGCGCGGGTGTCGCCGACGCTGCAGCGCCAGAGCCAGGGATCGTCGTAGCGGAGCTCGACCCAGTCACCGGTGAGGAAGTCGCGATTGAGCTTGCAGGTGCGGGACCAGGCGAGGAACCAGTTGCGGGCGTGGGGATCGGCGTCTTGGGCGGCGCCTTGCAGGCGCGCCTCGAGGGCGCTGAGCCCGGCGGCGTCCAGGGGCTGCTCCGCGGGGCGTCCGCGCTGCCAGTCGAGGTGGGCATCGACTTCCTTGACCAGGGCCGGCTGGAGTTTCTTGGCGAAGGGGCGGGCGAGGTCGAGGGGGCTGGCGATGGCGGGGCGCAGGACGCTGTAGTCGAAGTCGCGGAGCAGGTCGCAACCGGCGCATTCACGGCGACAGGTCTCGTCATCGTCGAGCAGGAGGCCGATCAGCTGGCTGCGGCGGCGGGACAGCTGGTCGCAGGGGAGTCCGGCGGCGGCGCGTTGTTCGAGGCGGGCGCGGCAGGCGCTGCGGGCCTGCTGCACCCAGGACTCCTGGTTGACGGCGGGGCCTTCGGCGCTGATCAGCTGGTCGAGGTAGATCAGGCAGAGTGGGTAGCCCTCGGCGCTGAAGGCGGCGGGATCGCGGGCGAGCGGTTCGATGCGGTTTTTGAGTTCCTGGGCGTTGCCGAGTAGACTGGGGCCGCAGGCGGCACTCCAGTGCCGGTGGGCATCCCGGGAGACGGGAGCGAGGCGGAGGAGCTGCTCAGCGGCGGGCTGGAGCTCGTCGAGGCGGCGGGCGAGGTGGCTGTCCAGGCGCAGCAGCATCAACTGCTGAAGGAAGGGCGTGGGGGCGGCGGCGCTGGCCGCCTGGAGGTCCTGGCGGGCCTGGCGCAGGGCGGCGGGCCGCTCGGTGGCGGGGTGGAGAGAGGAGCAGTGGCAGGCCGGGAGGAGCAGCAGGGCGCGGGCGTAAGCCTGCAGCCAGGGGTTGGGGCAGGGCAGGCGGCGGAGCTGGTCCCATTCCGGGTCGGTCAGGAGTTTGGCGTGGTTGGTGTTATGCCACCATTCTTCGAGGAGATTCGCCCGCAGCGCCAACTCCGCGGCGTTGGCCTGGGCGGGGCAGCTGCTGAGACAGTCGCCGGCCGCCTGCTGGGACAGCCTGCGGCAGTTGCGCCAGCTTTCCTCGTGATATTCCTGCCGCCGCAGGGCTAGGGATTGCGTTTCGGTCTTGCATTGGCGGAAATGGGCGTTGAGCAGCAGCAGGCGTTCGGTAGCGGGGAGGGCGGGCAATTGGCGGCAGAGTTCATGGCCCTCGTAGTAGCTGCTGCGATAGAGTTTGGGGGCGCGCCAGGCGAGGGCGCAGCGGATGGCGAGGGCAGTGCGCAGGCAGCGGCCACGGGGCGTGGCGGGGAAGTTCCTGGTTGCTGCCTCGAAGAGCTCCGGGATATCGGGACGGAACTGCGGCTGCCGGGTTGCGGCGGGCAGCGCCTGGAGCAGCTGCTGCAGCTCCGGGGGAAGAGGCTGTCCGGCAAGCAGCTCCTGGTAGACGGGGTACAGGGGCACATCAAGCTCAGTTGCGGCGGGCGCAGTTGCGGCGGGCGCAGTTGCAGCGGGCGCAGTTGCGGCGCATAGGCGGGCGCAAAGGAGTAGCAAGGGGAGCGTCATTCGGTCCTCGGGGCGGTGCTGGAGAATCGGCGATTCAGATCAATGGCGTCTACCGCCAGCGAGTCGAAGGCGGGGGCGAAATCGCGGCTGATCGTGTCGCCACAGCGGCGTGCGAGATCGGCGAGACGCCACAGTTGCCGGGGGTTGAGAGCTGGCGGCGGCGGGTGGTGTTGGCGGATGGCGGCGAGCAGTGAGGCAAGCTGTTCCTGACGTTCGGGTTGGGCCTTGCTGGCGGCGGCGAGGCTATCTTCCAGTTCCAGGAGGGCGGCGGGGCCGACATCAAGGATGGCTTGGCGGGCCGCATCGCGGCCGGGGCCGCGTTGGTCGAGCTCGGCGATGAGGGCGGGCAGTCCGGCCGGGGCCGGGCCGGGCAGCTGGCGGCGCAAGGCAGCTCTGACCAGCTCGGGATGGAGGGCGAGGCGGTATTTGGCGGCAAGGGCGGCCATCGGCTCGTCGCCGAGGAGGACCTGCCAGTCGACGGCGAAGAGCTTGGGCGAGGGCAGCTTGGTCAGGGCCTCGACCCGGATCTGATCGAAGGCAGCCCAGTTGGGCGGGTGCTTGCTGCGGCACTGGTAGAGGAAATCGAGACTGTCGCCGCGGTGCAGGAAGACGAATTCCAGGCGGTAGCGCATATCGGTCAAGCGTGGCTGCTCGGTGCAGCCGAGGTAGTCGTGCTGCAGGCCGCCGAGGCCGCCGCGCTGCAGGACACCCTCCATCGAGGCTTCCATATCCGGGCATTTGCGGACATTGCAAAGACGGCGGGTGAGGGCGAGCTGGGCGGCATGGTAGTTCTCGGGGAAACTCTGCCACTGCTTGTCGATGTAGAGCTTGTATTGGTTGCTGAAGGTGGTGCTCATCAGCTCAGGGCCGTCCTTGATCCCGAAGCTGACCAGATCAGGCCCCATGCAAGGCGTGCCGTCCCAGAGTCCGCCGAGGCAGTAATCGAAGCTGAGGCGCAGGGCCTGATGCGGCGGCAGCTTATCGAGGTGCAGGGTCAAAGTGCCGAGACGGACCGGGCCGAGGACCCGCTGACCCTTAGGGGCGGTGAAGATCTCCAGCTTCTGCTTGTCGTGACTGAAGACGCCGGGCGGCAGCTCCTTGTCGAAGTCCTCTTCGTAGACGGGCGTAGCGGAAGCGGCTAGGGGCAGCAACACGGAGACGAAAGAGACAAAATGGAGAAGCTTCATTCCCAGGGTTCCTTTTCCTGCAGCAGTTCGTGGTATTCGGCGAGGTCCTTGCCGAGAGCCCGGGCGATAGCCAGGCTGCGGCGGGCGGCGTCCAAGTCGCCCTGGCGGGCGAGGAGCGCGGCCTGGGCCCGGCGGGCGAGGCAGCGCTGCGCCGGGACGCTTTTGCGGAGGGCATGGCGGACGGCCTCGGCGGCGCGGCCGAGTTCCTCGGGGCTGGCCTGGGGGTCGAGGGCGATGAGGCGCACCCAGTCCATACGATTGCGGCTGAGCTCGCCGCTGTCGTCGAGGGGCGTGCGCTCGACCAGCAGCGCGGCGATCCGGGCAGCGTCGTGAGGGCGGCCGAGGAGAGCGTAGCTGGCGGCGAGGACGCGGCGGGACTCGGGCACAAAGGAGAGAGAGTCGAACTCCTGCTCCTGTTGGCTAGGAAGAGTGAGGCCGGCCATCAGCTCGAGATCCTTGAGTAGGGGAGCGAGCTCGCGGGGCTGGCGGGCCTGGACCAGGCTGGCGGCGTACTGGATGAAGTTGTAGCGGGTGAAGCAGAGTTCGGAGCGCTGTTTCCAGTAGGCGGGCGTCGCGGCGGGCGGCATTTGAAGTCGACGGATCCGCAGGCTGCCGAAGCGAACCTGTCCGCTTTGGGTGGCGGACGCGCCCAGCCCGAGCTGGCCAGGGACAAAAGGCGCCTCGGCCTTCTCGGTGATCTCGTCGCCGAGCATGGTCAGGCCGGGATAGAAATGTTCATCGACCAAATCCTTGCCGATGCGGCTTTGCCCCCAGTAGGCGAAATCGGCGCTATCGGGATACAGCAGCAGATCGGTGCCGGTGGGGGTGTCGTTGCGCGCAGCAAGGCCGAAGTCGCGCTTCGTCACCGTGCCGGCGGCCTGATACGAGGCATAGATCAGGGCCTTGCTGACATGGTCGCCGGCGAAGAGGCGGCCAGCGATGGGGATGCTGACGAGATCACCGGAGCTGATGCCGAAAAGGCAGTTGCCGGCGCCGTGGACTTCATCGTGGAGATGATGCGGCGTGACTGTAAGCTGCGCCTGCAGCGGCGGCAGGAAGACGCCGGCATGGCTGCTGAGGAAGCGTTCGCCATGCATAGTCGAGGCGAGGAGGGCATCCGGCGCGTCGACCTGGCTGTCGCCGCCGCGGCAGCACCAGAGCCAGGGGTCGTCGTGGCGGAGTTCGACCCAGTCGCCGGCGAGGAAGCCGCGGTTGAACTTGCCGATGCGGGACCAGGCGAGGAACCAATTGTGGGCCTGGGGCGCGTCGGCTCGGCTGTCGCCGCCGCTGCAGCGCCAGAGCCAGGGGTCGTCGTGGCGGAGTTCGACCCAGTCGCCGGCGAGGAAGTCGCGGTTGAGCTTGCAGATGCGGGACCAAGCGAGGAACCAGTTGCGGGCCTGGGGCTCGGGGTCCACGGCGGCGGCCTGGAGCCGCTGTTCGAGGGCGAGGAGCGCGGCGGCGTCCGGCGCCTGGTCGGCGGGATTGCCGCGCTGCCAGTCGAGGCGGGAATCGATCTCCTTGACCAGGGCTGGCTGGAGCTTGGCGGCGAAGGGGCGGGCGAGGTCGAGGGGGCCACTAATGGCGGGCCGCAGGACGCTGAAATCGAAGTCGTGGAGCAGGTCGGCGCCGGCACATTCGCGGCGGTAGTAGTCGGGATGGACCAGCAGGCCGCGCAGCAGCTGGCTGCGGCGGCGGGGGAGCAGATCGCAGGGGAGTCCGGCGGCGGCGCGCTTCTCCAGCTGGGCGCGGCAGGCGCTGCGGGCCTCCTGCACCCAGGATTCCTGATCCACGGCCGTGCCTTCGTCGATGAGCAGGCGGTCGAGGTAGGCCAGGCCGAGGGGGTAGCCGTCGGGGCTGAAGGCGTCGGGATCGCGGCAGATCTGGTTGATCTGCGCCTGCAGCAGCCGGATGTTGCCGCGGGACTTGGGGCTGAGTTGGGAAGCCCAGCGTTCATGGAGTTCGCGGGAGCCGGGATTGAGGCGGCGCAGGGCGTCGAAGCTCGTTTGCAGTTGCTCGGGGATGGCGGCGAGCTCGGCGTCGAGGCGGAAGAGCAGGAAGTCGTGGAGCCAGGCTTCCGGGGCGGCGGCGGCGGTGGCGGCCAGCTCGGCGCGGGCGCGGCGCAGCGCGGCGGGACGGTCCTGCCCGGGCCTCAGCGGCGCGCAGGCGCAGGTAGGGATGAGGATAAGAGCGCGGAAGTAGGCCTGCAGCCAGGGGGCGGCGCAGAGGGCGGCGTTCAGCTTCTCCCAAGCGGCGGCGTCGAAGAAATTCTCGTCGGGATAGGCGTGATTGAAGCTGAGCCACCATTCTTCGAGGAGGCGGGCGCGGGCGGCAAGTTGAGCGGGAGTCGAGCTGGCCGGGCAGTCGCGAAGGAAGTCGACGGCGGCTGGGAGAGCGAGGCTGAGGCAGCGATCCCATCCCGCCTGGTGGTAGAGGGTGCGGCTCTGGCTGAAGGCGTTGCACTGGATGCCGCATTGCTTGCGGTGGAAATCGAGCAGCAGCAGTCGCTCGGCGGCGGGGAGCGCAGGGAGCTGCTCGCAAAGGGCGTGTGCATCGTCGTAGCTGCGGCGGTAGAGAAGCGGGGAGCGCCAGGCGAAACCGGCGCGTATCTCAAGGAGGTCGCGCAGGCAACGGCCACGGGGCGTGGCAGGGAGCTGGCGGAGCGCCGCCTCGACCAAGGCCGGCGCCTCGGCACGGAAACGCGGCGTCGCCAAGGCCGCGGGCAGCTCGGCGAGGACTTGCGTCAAGGCGGGAGACAGGGGCTTGCCGCCGAGGACCTCGCGGCAGCTGGCGGCGAGGCTATCGCCGACATCGTTGCTGGGCGCCGGGGCACTGGCGAGGGCTAGGCTGAGAAGGAGCGTGATCATCGGCGGTCCTCCTTGTTGACCGCGACGCTGCTGCGGCTCTTGAGATTGAGGGCGTCGAGGGCCATCGACTCGAGATCTGTGGCGAAATCGCGGCGGCACTCGTCGCCGCAGAGGCGGGCGAGGTCGGCGAGGCGCCAGAGCTGGCGGGTCGTCAATTCCGGCGCTGGCGGCTGGTTCTGGCGAAGTTCAGCGAGGAGGGATTCGAGCTGTTCCTGTCGTTCCGGCTGGGCGGTTTTGGCGACGGCGAGGGCGTCCTGCAGCTCATTGCGGGCGGCGGCACCGAGCTCGAGGATCTGCCGGCGGGCCTGGTCGCGGCCGGGGCCGCGCTGATCAAGGGCCTCGATCATGGAGGGGAGGCTGGCGGGAGGATCGCCGGGGAGGTAGCGGCGCAGTTCCTGCCGGACCAAGTCGGGATGCAGGGCGAGGCGGTACTTGGCCGCGAGGGCGGCCATCGGCTCATCGCCGAGGAGGACCTGCCAGTCGACGGCGAAGAGTTTGGGCGAGGGCAGCTCGGTCAGGGCCTCGACCCGGATCTGGTCGAAGCCGGCCCAGTTGCCCTGGCTCTTGCTGTGCTCGGTGTAGAGGAAGTCGAGGCGCTCGCCGCGGTGCAGGAAGACGAAGTCGAGGCGGTAGCGTAGGTCGGTGAAGCCCGGGCCGACACTGCAGCCGAGGTAGTCGTGCTGCAAGGCGCCGAGGCCGCCGCGCTGCAGGATGCCGTCCATCGGCGCTTCCAACTTCTGGCTCTTGAAGATCGAGCCGAGGCGGCGGACGAGGGCGAGCTGTTCCGGGCGGTAGTTCTCGGGGAAGTTCTGCCATTTCTTGTCGATGTAAAGCTTGTACTGGTTGCTGAAGGTGGTGCTGAGCAGCTCGGGGCCGTCCTTGAGGCCGAAGCTGACCAGGTCGGGGCCAGCCCAGGGCGTGCCGTCCCACCAGCCGGCGAGGCAGTAATCGAAGCTGACCCGCAGCGCCTGATGCGGCGGCAGCTTATCGAGGTGCAGGGTCAGTGTGCCTTGGTGCAGCGGTCCGAGGACCCGTTGGCCCTTGGGGGCGGTGAAGATCTCCAGCTTCTGCTTGTCGTGACTGAAGACGCCGGGTGGCAGCTCCTTGTCGAAGTCCTCTTCGTAGACAGGGGCGGCAACGACGCAGAACGGGAAGGCGATGGCGATGAAGAAGCTGAGTGAAAACAGGGATGGAGACATCAGTTGAGCCTCTTAAAGGTGTTGCAGCTGATCAGTGATTTCATTTGGGAGATGGCGATCTGGTTGAGCTGCCGCAGCCGTTCAGAGGCAGGCAATCCCTGGCGAATGAAGACCGAGTTGAGACTTTCAAGGTTGGTGAGGACGACTAGTTGCTCCAGAGCAGCCTGATCACGGAGGTTCCCTTCAAGCTCGGGATGGGCGTCGCGCCAGGCTTTTGCGGTCTGGCCGAAGAGGGCGACATTGAGAAGATCGGCTTCACTGGCATAAACAAGATTGGCTTGCTGGCGGGTGATTTCCGCCGGGATCAAGATGTCGCGAATGGCATCAGTATGGATGCGGTAATTGATCTTGGAAAGGGTGCGCTGGAGGCTCCAATTGAGCTGAAGTTTTTCGTTCTCTTCGTCCTTGAGGCGTTGAAACTCCTTGATCAAGTAGAGTTTGAATTCCACTGACACCCAGGAGGCGAATTCAAAAGCGATATCTTGATGACCGTAAGTGCCGCCGTAGCGTCCGGGGCGGGATTGAATCCCGATGGCGCCGGTTTTTTCGATCCATTGTTTTGGGGTTAGGACGAAGCTGTTCAGGCCAGTCTGCATTCTAATCCCGTCGAATTCGACGGGGTTAAAATCGGGATTGTTGAGGCGCTCCCAGATGCCGAGGAATTCCACCGTGGTACGGGTGCGCAACCAGTTGCGGATGACGTCATCAGAATGTTCTGGATTCTTGTGCTTGGCGATATCGGTTAGACAGATATAGGCCTGTGGCCCCTGCTGAAAAATCGAGACTGGTCGCTCGAGAACCGAGATCTGGGTTTTGACGGATTTCATGGGTTTGAGAGTTCCGATTTAAGGAGTTGATGCAGCTTCACCGTCCCCCGAAGAGAAGGTCCTTGGGAATCAGAAGACCGGGATTATCGGCCGCAAGCAGGGCGAAACGGGCGCCGGCCGGCACTGGCTGGCCCGGGCGCAAGGTCGCGGGGGCCAGGCGAGGATCGGCTCCGGCGGGATCGACGCGCAGACGGGTCTGCGGCGGCAGGCCGAAGACCATGCATAAATCGCCGTCCTGGACGACCCAGGGGCGGGCGGCGAGCAGACGACGCTCGGGCGCGGTGTCGGGGGCGGGATCGCCGCAACCGGGGACCTCGGGACGGATCAGGCAGGCGGGGCCGGGAAGGGAGGTCTCACCCCAGAAACGCAGGCTGCACTGCGAACCGGTGAAGAGGCGCTTGCCACAGACGGCGAAGCTGTTCAAGCCGTCACCGTGGCCAGGCAATTGCAGGACGCTGCGGCCGGCTGAGAGATCCCAGAAGCTGAGGGCGCCGGAGAGACTGCCGGCGAGGAGGCGATCGCCGGCAAAACGCAAGCAAGAGACGGCGCTGCCGGCTTCGGTGACGAAATGACCGGTTTCGATGCCGTCGCTGAGGCCTTGCAGGGTGATCCGGCCATTTTCGCCGCCGCAGGCGAGGAGGCCGCGGTCGAAATCGGCGGCGAGGACGACAGTGCCCTCCGGCACCTTGCGGCGGTCTGAAATCGAGCCATCGGGACGATGCAGATGCAAGCTGCCGTCGCCGTGACGCGCGGCGAAGCTGCCGTCCTTCGCCGTGAAGACCACTTCGACGACGCTGCGGTCGAGGCTGACCAGAACCTTGCCTGTGGCGGCGTCGACGATGCTCGGGCGCCCTTGATAGCGGCAGATCAGGCGTGAGCTGTCGGGACTGAAGCTGAGAAGGCCGCGGCAGCTGGAGAGTCGTGAGGACGGCGGTAGGCTCAGCTTGAGCTTGCCGTCGGCAGTGTCGTACAAGTCGACCTGAACGCCGTCGCCGCTAAGGAGGGCGATGCTTTTGCCGTCGGGGCTGAGGGCGATGACTTCGACCGGGACGGGCGTGGGGATGCGGGCGCGGACGGCGAGATCGCGGGGATCGCAAAGACGAAGTTCCTTCCAGGCGGCGGCGTGGAGGGCGAGAAGATTTCCTGCGGCATCACTGGCAGCGAGTTTCGCGTGAAGCGGCGCGGCGTCTTGATACAGGTGCGGCCCCTGTTCGCCGTGGATGAAGTCGCGGATACGGCAGAGGCGGGCGCATCCCTGCATGTCGACGAGGCCGATGATGCCCAGATCGGGGTTGGCGTCGAAGCCGCGGGCAAGGGTGAGGCGGTTGGCGACGACGGAGCTGCGGCTGTTGACATCCCAGAGATGGAGTCGGAGGCTGCCGCTGGCGGCAAGGCAGAGAGAGGCGTCGCTGCTGACGCGCAGGCAGCTGGGGGCGCTTTCGGTCTGGCAGAAGGAGATGAGCTGTGAGCCGGTGCGTTGATCCTGCATGGTGAGGTGGTTATCGAGGTCGGCGCAGAAGAGGCGGCCGGTGTCGGGCGTGGGCGTGTGCAGCCTCTGGCGGGAGCCGGTGAAGTAGTCGCCCTTGTAGCTGTCGGCGGTCCAGTTCCACACGCCCGTGCCTTCTTCGCGGGTGATCAAGACCTTCTCCGAATCGTCAAGAAACGTCGCTGAAAGGATGCGGCCGCGAGGCCCGCCGACGGGACAGGAGCAGAGATGGCGCTTGCCGTCGACGTTCCACAGGCCCGGCCGGCCGAGGGCATCGGGAGGAATGCTGACGAGGTAGCGTCCGCTGCGGTCGAGCGCGGCGTCGAGACCGATGTCGGCATTGCTGAAATCGGCGATGACTTTGAGGTTGCTTTGATCGAAGACGACAGCGCGTCCGAGGCCGCAGCAGGCGAAGCGCGAGCCGTCGGCGCTGAAGTGAAGGCGGAAGCTGGTGGCGGGGACCTGCGTGAGCTCGGCGAGGAGGCGTCCGCTGAGGGTGTCGTGGAAGCGCACTCGGCCGGGGCTGGTGAGGCCGTAAACCAGGCCGTCGGGAGAGAAGCAGAGCGAGTCGATGGGGAAGGCAGGGTCCTCGTGAACCCGGAAATCGCGCTGTGTGAGGCCGCGGAGGAAATGCCATTCGGCGGTGCGCAGCGACGGAGCGAGGGTGTCGAGGCGGACCAGCGATTCTTCGTGGCGGCCTTGGCTGAGCAGGGATTTGGCGAGGGCGAGGGTGTCGTCGCGGCTGGCAAGTTCGAGCTCACGGTTCTTGCTGCTTATGGTGGTCCCCCGTTCCTCGGCGACGAGGCGTGCCTTGCGGGCTTCTTCGGCTTGGACGCGGGCGTCGTCGCGAGCTGCGACGATGCGTTTGACCGAGATGGCGCCGGTGAGGAGCAGGATGGCGGAGGCAGCGGCTAGGGTGCCAGTCAAAGCTCGGTGGCGCTGGACCAAGAGGCTGGCGTGACGGAAGAATCCGGCCTGTTCGGCGCGGGGGGCGAAGCCGGAGCGCCAGGCTTCGAGATCGCTGATCAGAGCCGGCAGGTCAGCGTAGCGGTTTTCGCGTTGCGGCTTCAGGCATTTCTCGACCACCGCGGCGAGTCCGGGCGGGATCCGGCCGCTGGGAAGATGCGGCAAGGGCGCTTCCTTGCGGCTGTCCCAGTGCATCAGGGGGATGTGCGCGCCCTTCAATTTGGCGGCCATAATCGAGCGGCGGGTGCCCTGCATGTCGATGTAGTGCTTCAGGGCGATGAGGCGGTAGAGGATGGCGCCGAGGCTGTAGATGTCGCTGCGTCCGTCGAGCTCGATGCCGCCGCGGGCCTGCTCTGGCGACATGTAGAGAGGCGAGCCGAGGATTTCGCCATCGAGAGTGCGGTAGGTCGAGCCGCTGTCGCTGTCATGACGCTCCGAGCTGATCTCATCGGCGGGTGCTTTTTCGCCGGGTGGCGAACGGTGGCCGAGCACCTTGGCGATGCCCCAGTCGAGCACTAGCACTTCACCGTGTTCGCCGAGCATGATGTTCTCCGGTTTCAGGTCGCGGTGGATGACGCCGCGGCTGTGGGCGAAGGAGACCGCGTCGCAGACTTTGAGGAAGGCGGTGACCAGATTGTGCAAACTGGTCTCGGGATGCGAGCTCGCGGCCAGCTTTTGCACCAGATCTTCCAGGGTGCGGCCCTGGATCAGCTTCATGGTGTAGAAGGGCTGCCCCTCGGCGTTGAGGCCAAGTTCGTGCACCGGGACGATGTTGGGGTGTTCGAGCTGACCGGTGATCTGGGCTTCTTCGACGAAGCGGAGGATGGCGCTGGCCTCGGCTTTTTTGTCGCGCCGCATCACCTTCATCGCCACGGTGCGGCGCAGCAGGCGGTCGCGCACTTCGCGCAGCTCGCCCATGCCGCCTTGGGCGATCTTGCCGCGGGATTGGTAGCGCTCCTCAAGCGAATGCAGGAAGCGCAGCGGATCCCAGCCGAGATCGCCCTCTTCGGCGGCGCGCCCGAGACCACTGGAGTCCAGGTCGAGCCGACGCGTCTCCTGTATGGCGGCAGCGGTGTCGGCGGGGGCTTGCAGCTGAGTATCGTCGTCGGGCATGGTCGCTTCCTTGATGTTCTTTCCACAATCAATCATCAAAGGGAACGAAATGCAAGAATATCCAAACTTTTCCTCACGACTTGCTTTTCCTCTGTCGCCAGGCTTATCTTGATCTCCAACAGGCAGGGAGGAGCTTTCATGTGGACGGTCTTGATGGCGGCACTCTTGATGTCGGCACCGGAGGAGCAATTTGACGCTCCGGCGATCCCGGCGGAATGGACGCATGATCACCAGGCCTTGGCGCCGATGGTCGCGCGCTCCGGTGAACGGCTCTTGGCGCCGCTCGGACCCGGCCGCCTCAGCCTGCACCGCGCCGCCCTGCCGCCGCACCAGGCGATTCGCCTTAGTTTCGACCTGTATTTCGTCGGCTGGTGGGACGGTGCCTCTTTCGGTATGGACAATCTCGAGCCGGATGTCTGGAGCTGCGGACCGCGCGGTGGCCCCGCCTTGATCGCGGCGAGCTTCAATAACACCGGCAAATACAGCAAGGACATGAGCTGGCAGAGTTTTCCGGAAAACCACCGCGACGCGATGACCGCTGGCCTGCGGCGGCGTCAGGACGGCAGCAAGTTCCACCTTCTCGACGCCTCGGCGGGCGACTTCCTCTACCCCTTCGGCAAAGGCGCCTTCGACCACGGTCACCTCGGTCAGCCAAGCAGCGCGCGTCAGGACAACGATTCCCGCTATCGACTGAATCTGCTTTTCCGCCACCGGGACGAGGTCCTCGATTTCGATTTCGGCGGCAAATACAAGCACGGCCTCGGCCGCCAATGGTACGGCATCGATCGCGTCCAGATCGACCTCCAGCCGCAGCTGCCGCCCTTGTCAGCCGCCGAAGAAAGCGGCCTCTGGCTCGATCTCCTCGGCGATGCCCCCGAGAAGGCGATGGCCGCGAAATTCCGCCTCGCCCTCTACCCGGAGCAAGCTCTGCGGCAATTGCAGATCCATTGCCCGCGCTCGAGCGCCTTGCCTTTGACCCCGCTGCTGGCCGCCTTGCGCCTGCCGGAAACGGCTTGGGCGACAGAGAAGAAGAATTGGCTTGGACGGGCCGGACGCCGACAGCTCAGCGATGTGCGGCTCCTGCTCGCCCAGGAAGACCGGGCGCTGGCCCATCTCGACGAGCTGATCCAGGCGGCGGGACCAACCGCGTCGCTGAACTGCCGCCAACTCTGGCGGCTGGCCGATCTCCACCGTCTCTGCGGCGAAAACGGCGGTGCCGACTTCACCGCCGAAATCGAGTCCCTTGCCGCCCTGACCATGCCTGGTCACAGCGAGGCGAAACCATGAAGATCCTCCCTCTCCTGATCCTCGGCGCCAGCCTGAATCTCACCGCCGTCGAAAGCCCCGATCCCTGGGCGGAATGGCAAAGCCAGATCAGCGGCGAAGGCAGTTCCGATCCGGCTCTGGCCGGCCACTTTCGCGACTTCCGCAAAAGCCTTCAGGATAACCCGGAAAACCGCGTCCGGCTCTGGAATCTCGGCGTCGAAATCGCGGTAAAAACCTGCGACCCGCAGCTCGATGAAGAGCTCTTTGCGCAAGGCGAAAAACTCGCGCCGCCGCTTTTGACCTTGCCACGCCAGCTCGCTTGGGATCATCTGGCCTTGCGCTTGAGCCAAAGCCGTCGCTATGTCTGCGCCCACTCGACCCGGCGCGGCGGCATCTATGCCGCTCGCGGACGCCAGGCCTTCGCCGAATTTCTCGCCTTCAGTCGAGAGGCCTGCGCCGCCGGTGATCTGAGTGATCTTGAGTTGAATCGATTTCAATTCTGCTGCGATCAGCTCGCGGCGCTGCGGGGATATATAAATTTCGCTGTCGCCCAGGATCCGGCTTTTGTCGCCTGCCGCAAGGCGATTCTCGATCCCGCTTTTGCCAGTCGTCTCCTCCGCCTCTCGGTCCAGCTCGGCGATGAGCTCAGCCCCGAGGTGCAAGTCGAAGCCCGGCAGTGGGAATCCCGCTTGCATGCTGGTCAGGCGACAGGCAGTGATGAGCGGCGCCGGGAATGGCTGGCTCTTCTCGCCGTTTTAGCGATCCCGTCAGGACCTTTGGCGGCGGAAGTCGAGCCGTGTCTCGGCACCGATGCCAAGCAGCACGAACTCTGGGCCCTGCTTTTGGCGCGCAGCGGTCCCGGCCTGTCGGGGCAGCTGAAGGAGAAAATGACACGCTGGGCCGATGCCCCGCCCAATGCCGAGGGGCAGCTGATCTTCCTCGTCTATCTGAACCAACTCGAGAAAGCCGAAGGCCCCGGAGTCTTTGCCGAAGACTGGGTGATGGAACTGTGCGGCAAGGCCTGGCTATCGCTGCGCCGCGCTGCGGCCTCGCCGAAGCTGGCCGCGGCCCGCAGCTCCCTGATTCGCAGCCGCCATCTCGGCGGTCACGACAGGGCCCTCGCGGCCTGGATCGCCGACACCGATCCGCTGCGCGATTACGACTGGGCCAGCTTGCCGCGCGACCTCGATTCGCCCTTGTCTCTCCTGCGCCTCCAGGCCGCGGCGGAAATCCCGTCCGCGCTGCTGCAGCAAATCGACCGCGATCTTGATCCGGAACGCGGCTCGCCGCTGAGCCGGAACTGGCAGGCGGGAGAACTCGCCAGGCTTGCGGCCAAGCTCGAGGACGCCGCCAAGACCGGAACTCCCGGCAGCGCCCGCTGGTGCCGTTTCTGGAGTCGCCTGATCGCTCTCCGCCAAGCCTTTGAGCGCGGGGAGGAAATCGAGCTTGACCTGGCCTCTCCCTTGATGTGGAGGCATCTCCTCGGCTCGTCCCGCATCGACGATGGCGGGCTGCGCGCCGCCAGCCTTTGCGGCCAACGCTATTTGCGGATGTCGCAGCTCGCCCTGCCGCCGCCCTTTCAGGCCCTGCTCGAGGTGCAGCCGATCTTCACCCAATCGGAAGTCCACACCACCGGCGAATCCTTCTTCGGCCTCGTCTGCGGCGATCAGCAGAGCTCGCCCTATTCCGGCCGGATTCTCTTCTCCGACGCCCGATTCGGCGCTCTCGGAGCCAGCGCCTCGCAGCCCTATTTCACCGAAGGGAAGCGACTTCCCAAATGCGTCTCCTGGGTGCAGAAAGCCTTGGTCTGGCCTGATGCCGCCGAGGTCCATTTCGACGGCATTGCGGATGGCTTCAGCAGTCTTCAGGAAATCCAGGATTCGAACGAAGTCGCCTTCCGTCCCGGTGCCATCGGCTTTGCAACGCCGCTCGGCCACAATCGCCGTTGCAGCCATTATGGCACCGTGATCTTCCGCCATCTCAAATTCCGCCGCATCAAGGCCTCGGATGCGATGCTTCGCCAGAACGGCGAGGAAGGCCGCGAGGCCCGGCTGGCACTGTCCCGCAATCCGGTCAATCTCCGCCTCTGCCTCGACACCGCGCTGGCCAAGGCCCATTGGCAGCGGGCGCTGGAGCTCCTCGACCTGATCGGCACCACCGATTTCCCCGCTGGTATCACTCGTCTGGATTCCGTCGTCGAACTCTGCCGCGAGGCCTCGCTCGCCGATGAACGGGCCCGCGCCGAAGAAGGCCTGGGCCAATGGGCGGCCGCGGCGAAATCGCGCCGCCGCGCCCATGAGCTTAGTCCGCCTGATGACGGCGCAGCGTTGATCCGGCGGCGCTGCGCCCTGATTCGCGCCATCGTCCTAGCGGGTGGAAGGCAGGCTTTACCTAGCCTCGGTCACGGCTTGGAAATCGCGCTAGAGCAGGAATCCTCGCTCCTCCGCGCTGGCGTTCACCGCGCCCAGGCTTGGATCGTTTGGGCGGCAGGACACTCCGATGAAGCCTCCCTCCAGCTGCAGCTCAGCGATAAACTGGCACCACTCGATGTCGATGATGCTGAGCTGATGCGCAAGCACCAGCCTTGAGGCTGCAGTGGAGCCGAACCTCACGCTTAACGGCGCAAGCACCAGCCAGACCTACCACGAAGATGGTCGCCTCGCCACCAGCACCGACGCGCTTGGTTATGTCACCCGCGCCTTCTGGCCCTCCTGCTGCAATAACACCAACCTCAGCATCGACCCCACCGGCGCCGCCCAAATCACCGTCAACGACGCCGCCGGGCGCACCACCTACCAAGTGGGCAAACGC
>JAYTMY010000233.1:0-18343 GCA_043748535.1 Lentisphaeraceae bacterium
GGTCTCGGCAAGGATGGCGAGCGACTTGGCCTCCCATTTTTTCACAAAAATGCCTGGCCGGGCAAAGGCCAAAATGGCGCCATAAGGGCTTAGCTTAACAGTCTAGGACCAGCCGGAAGGGATTGTAAGTTTTTTCAGGAAAAATACCCAGCAGCCAAACTGGAGATTTACGGTGCGACGCGGTTGTTTTCGATCTTGACCTCAATCTTGAATGACGTGAAACGTGATTAGGATTGCTCGTGGGAGGCCGTAATTTTTCGGATGATATTTCGCAATCGCTTTCGGATTTTTCGCAATTGTGGCGCGATGCCGGGTTCGTAAGTTTGATCTCAGAGAAGGCGACTGCCTTTCTTTAAGCCCAACCAGGAAATCCGAAGATGCGCCAGAAATTCACTTTGATTGAGTTACTGACGGCGGTCTGCGTGATCGGCATCCTGCGGGTCTCCCGAGGCGGCATTTATACCGTCGCTATTCCAAAGGGCGGCTTGACGCAGGCAGGGAAGGGCCTGCAGCAGGAAGCTTTTTTCGTCGATTTTTACGACTGGATCGAGACTGGCAAGGCGATGGAAATGCCGAGGCAGCAGGTCAACAATGGCACTGCGGCTGAGTTGGAGTAGACTTTGAACAATGAGTCAATCGCAGGATTTCACCCGAAACCAAGGAGAATCGCATGAGACCCAGGAAATTCACTTTGATCGAACTGCTGATGGTGATCACCGTGATCATCATTTTAGTCAGCCTGATGTTCCCGTTGATCCGGCGCCTCAATGAAAAGGGTCGGCGGGTGGTCTGTCTCAGCAATCAGAAGCAACTGGTGCAGGCGATCCATATCTACGCCGGCGCGAATCGCGGCTTCCTGCCTGATGACGCCGGGGTTTTCTACACCAGTTTCGACCTCACCGAGAGCGGCTGGGGCGCCTACGCCAAGGTGCCGGCAGGCATGGGCCTGCTGATCAGCGCCGGCTATTTGCCGGGCGGCAAGGCCTTCCACTGCCCCAGCCTCGACACCCGCCGCGCCGCCATCTCCGGCCACTGCATGAATCTTACCCAGTCCAACTTCTGGAACGGCGTCGGCGCCAGCTCCTTCGCAAACCCGGCCTTTAGCTCGTACCGGAAAATCGTCGGCTATCATTACCGCTGGCCCTCTTACAAAGCCGCCACCGGTATCGCCCTGCGCAACTCGGCGGACGGCAAGCTGGTGATCAGCAGCGACATTCTCGACGCCCGCTTCAGCACCGCCTTGTACGGCCATAAAGACGGCTACAACCGGGTCCTGCTCGATGGCAGCGGCAGCTACTACAGCGACCCCTCACGCCTGCTCTACAGCCGCGCCGTCGCCAGTCCGGACACCACCTTCGACGGCAGCGGCGGTGATGTGCCTTTGAACGAAGCGATTTTCACCCTCATGGCGCAATAAAGGAGAGATCTCATGCTTACTTCAAATTTTGGCGCCGGGATGACCGTCGTTTTCGGCCTCCTCGCCCTCGGACTCCACCTGCGGAGCCGCAAGGATCTGGGCTGGTCCCGCCGCCGTCTGTTGGCTCTGCTGTTCTGCGGCCTCAGCGCTCTGGCGCTGGTGATCACCCAATTCCTGCCGGAGGAAGATCTCCAGCTGGTGATCCGCAAGGAGCGCAGCGCGATGCTGGCGCAATCCTGGGGCTTGGGCCGCGAAGTCGCGGCGCAGCTCGGCGACCGCCAGGGTGAGGTCATCGTCATCGTCACCGCCGATGATGCGGTCAACAATCCCGACGGCCGGCCGGCGGCCTTCATCAGTGGTTATGGCAGCTTGAAGAACCTGCGTTTCCATCTCTTGCCGCAACTGAAGACGGCCTTGCCGGCCGAGGAACTGCTGCAGTTGCTGCAGCAGCCTCGCGTCGCCGCAGTGGTCAGTCTGGTCGGCCTGCCGCCGCAGTCGCAGTGGGAGGAGAGCGACTTGCTCGCCCGCCTCAGCGAGTTCAAGGCGCTTCCTCCGGCCAAGCGGCCGCTGCTGGCGAGTATGGAGGCGGTGCCGCAGCCGGCCTGCGGCCTGATCAAAGACGGCTTGCTCGATTTCATCACCGTGCCGCATCCCCAGCCCGGGACGGCCAGCGGCGATGCGGCCGAAGCGCTCTTTGCCAGCCGCTGGCTGCTCCTCAAAACCAGCAATCTCGACAGCTCCAGCAAACAGTTTCCGGCGCTGGTGAAGCCGTGAACCGAAAATAGTCGGTGGCGATGTGGCGATGCAGAAGACCTTGCACTCCTGCCCCCTCCGGTTGTATACTTACCCAGAAGGACGACACTCCGCCATCTGCGATTTCATCAACCATTTCTCTGGCGGCGATTTATGCGCTGCTGTATTTCCTTGCTGCCCCCTGCTTGGACCACAACCCGATTGCCGGGCCGAACCTAAAGCATCCCAAGGAGACTCCCGATGAAACTGCCGAGCCTCACCCTGTCCCTGCTGCTCGGCGCCTGCAGCGCCGCTCCTTCCGGCGAAACGCTGCCACAGCCCGCTGCCACACCGGCCGGCTTTGATGCCTTCCATGAATCCGCCGCCGAGTACGATGCCCGGGCTCAGTGGTTGCGCAATGCCAAGTTCGGCGTCTTCCTGCACTGGAATCCTTCATCGCTGGTCGGCCAAGAGGTCTCTTGGTGCCGCAAAGATGTCGGCATTGAAAAATACGACAATCTCTACAAAGAATTCAAGGGCCAGAACTTCCACGCCGAAGAATGGGTCAAGCTCTTCGAAACCGCCGGCATCCGCTACGCCGTCGTCGTCCCTAAGCACCACGATGGCTTCGCCATGTGGGACACCAAGACCTACGATTACAATGTGATGAAGTCCCCCTTCGGCCGCGACTATGTCAAGGAGATGGCCCTCGCCTGCCAGGGAAGCCAGGTGCAGTTCTGCCTCTACTACTCAGTGCTAGACTGGTGGAACCCGAAATACCAAGGCCATGCCGGTGCCGATCTGACCGCCTACAAAAATGAGATCTTCAAGCCTCAGATGAAGGAGCTTTTGACCCAGTACGGCAAGATCGGTTGCATCTGGTTCGACGGCCACTGGGAAGCCAGCTGGACTCATAAAGACGGCAAGGAGATGTATGATTACATCCGCCGTCTCCAGCCCGGCACCCTGCTCGGCAACCGCATCGACCAGAAAGCCGCCCGCTCCGGCCCGGTGTGCTCGTGGACCGGCAGCTTCTACGACGGTGCGCCCGATCCCGTCGGCGACTACCAGGCTCGCGAAGCCGACCTCGGCGAGTTCTACATGGACAAGGCATGGGACTGCTGCTTCAGTCTCTGCGGCACAAACTTCCGCTGGTCATGGTATCCCCCGATGACCCCGCGCCCCACGCACGAAGTCCTGGGCTGGCTGATCCAGTGCATCGGCCGCGACGGCTCGCTCCTCCTCGGCGTCGGGCCGCGTCCGGACGGCACCATCGATCCCAGCAACGCCCAGTCTCTCGAAGAGATCGGCACCTGGACCAAGGCCAACGGCGAGGCGATCTACGGCACCCGCGGCGGCCCTTGGCATCCCACCCCGAACTATGTCGCCACCCGCAAAGGCAATAAGGTCTACCTCTTCGTCACCAAGTGGGACGGCGACGAGCTGGTTTTGCCGCCTTTGCCGGCTCAGGTCAAAGCGGTGCGTCTACTGTCGCAAGCCGGCAGCGCCAGCCTGGACACCGCAGCAGATGGCTGGACCCTGACGGTACCGGAGCGCTTCCATCGCCAGCCGACCACCATCGTCGAAATCACCCTCGACCAAGAGGCGCTGAAGTTGGCGCCGGTCAAGCCCTTCCCCGCCCCCGTCAACCTCGCCCTCCGCAAGACCGCGACGGTCTCCAGCGTCTGGCCTGGCCGCGACCTGCTCGACCTCAAGCCTTCCCACATCACCGACGGCAATCCCGGCACGATTTGGGCGGCCGAGGAAAAAGCCCGCAGCGCCAGCGTCAGCGTCGATCTGGAGAAGGATTGCGAAATCCATCGTCTCGCCTTCTCCGAGGCGCCTTATCACCGCATCCAGAGCTTCAGCGTCGAGGCACTCGTCGGCGGCCAGTGGCAGAAGATCGGCCAGGGCGGCAGCAGCGATGCCAATGGCCAGATCTCGCTCAAGGTGAAGCCAATGAAGGCTCGCCAATGGCGTCTCAATATCCTCAGCGCCTCGGACACCCCGGTGCTGGCGGAATTCCAGGTCTTCAGCAAGTGACTTCCAAAAATTGCGACCGGTACAACTCAAGATCAAACTCGACAAGAACCGCTGAAGACACATAAGAACGCATATCCTCGGGCCCGTCGCCAGCACCAAGCTCGATTACTGATTTTTGGGTTCCTTGTGTCAGCGCACGAAGGCCTTGATCAACTTGTCCATGGCCGTCGAATCGCGGTCTGAGGTCTGAGGTCTGAGGAGGCTGGCGGCGAAGAAGCTTCGGCTCATGGCGATCCTTGGGCTGAATGCTGTTTGTGACGTTTCAGAATGCACTTTGCGCCAGATCCCGCGCCAGGGCGTGGTTGGGATCGCGGGTGAGGACGTCGCGGAGGAGCTCGCGCGCTGTATCGCTGCGGCCGAGGCCGTGGAAGGCCTGGGCGCGGAGGAAGTGGGCGGTGGTGGTCTGGCGCTCCTGCAGGTCATCGTCGAAGAGCAGCAGGGTCGGCAGGCTGGTGGCGAAATAATCGATCTTGGCCGGACTGGCCTCAAGCTCGACCGCGTAGGCGAGAAGCGACAGGAGCAGGGCTTCGGCTTCGTCGGCGCGGCGGAGGCATTTGAGCGACAGGGCGGAGTACAGCGTCATCTCCGACAGGCTGCGCACGGCCATGTCTTGGAAGTCGCCTTTGAAGTCGGCGGCACGCGACCAGAAGGCTTTGGCGGCGCTGAGATCACCGAGGCTTTCGCAGGCGCAACCGAGCCAGTAGAAGATGTCCGAATGGTTGGCCAGAAGATGCTTGGCTTCGCCGAGGTTTTGCGGCGGCCTCAAGGCGGCTTCGAAGCAGGTGCGGGCGGTGCTCGCGTCGCCGCGGGAAAGGGCGTCGCGGCCGAGCATCACTTGGCAGCGGACAAATTGGCCAAGGGCGAGGCCTTCGCCGCCTTCCCAAGGTTGGAAATGACGCGAGGCGATGAGCTCGCGCGCTTCGGCGTGGCGTCCGCTTTGGTTGAGCAAGGTGGCGAACTCGAGGCTGAGGTCGTCGCGGCTGGCGATCAGATCGCGGTGGCGCTCGAGTTCGGTCAGGCGTTCGGCGGGACTGCGGCCGCAGCGCTTTGCCAGCTGGTCGCGCTCGTAGAGCAGGCGGGCGTCGGCAGGCGCCAGGGCGAGGGCTTGGGCGTAGGCTTCTTGCGCCAGCTCGCGGTCGCCGAGGACGTTGAAAGCGCCGATGCCGAGGTTGCGCCAGGCGATGACCTGAGTGGCGTCGTGAAAGACGGCACGCTGCCAGCAGTCGATGGCTTCGCGGTGGCGACGCTTGTCGTAGAGAAGATTGCCGAGCAGATAGGCGGCACGCGCGTCGGCAGGCTCGGCGGCAAGCGCGGCTTCGAGGGCGACGAGGTCTTCGAGGCGGAAGGGGAAGCAGTAGTCGAGCTTGGCCGTGCGGGCCTCGGCGCGGGCGGCAGCGGCGGCGTCGGGACGCCCGGCGAGCTCTTCCAAGGCGGCGCGATGGTAGGCGAGCAGAGGCGCAAGGCCGTCGACACCGGCAGGCTGCGCTTGACGCAAAATTGCGAGCGCTTCGTCGATTTGTCCAGCGCGGCGCAGGTCGAGAGCGAGGTCGAGGCAGAAGGCGGCGTCGGTGATCGTGTCGCCTTTGAGAAAACGGGCCCAGGCGTCGAGGGGATCAATCTCCAGCGTGGCCGCGAGGGTTTTTGCGGCGGCCGCATTTTGCGTGAGACGCAAATGCGCGATGAAGAGCAGATTTCTCGCTCGCAGGTTGTCGGTGTTGAAGCGCAGCGATTGCTTCAGGTGGTCGACACAGCTCGACCACTCGCCGCGGCTGGCATCGATCTCGGCGAGGGCGTGGTAGGCAGGGGCCATCCAGGCCATGTTTCAAGCGGCTTTGTAGAAGGCGTCGTAGGCGTCGCGGTCGCGTCCGAGGAAGCGCAGGGTGAGGCCGATCTGGTACAGCGCTTCGCTGTCGGCGGGGTTGGGATTGCGGCGGGTGAGTCGGGCGATGACGCCGCGGAAGAGCTCTTCGGCCTGGGTGAATTCGCCGCGTTTGAAGTGCCACTGGCCGAGGGCGCTGAGGCAGCGCGAGTCGCCGGGATCGCGGCGCAGCGCTTCGCGCCAATAGAGGGTCGGGCAGCGGGTGGCGTGGCGGTATTGCTCGAGGTGGAGGCCGGTGATGTAGAGCTCGTCGTTGGAGGGGATGTCTTCGGGTGCGGGCGGCACTTCGGCAGGTTTTTGGGCGGGCGGCGGCACCTCCGCGAGCTTGGGCGCGGCGGGTTGGTGGGCGATGATTTGGCGCTCGCCTTGACGAAGTTCGAGGCGGCACTGGTGCAGCTCGGCGCCGAGGGGCAGGATGACCTCGTTGGTGTAGGGCTTGTCGGGAGCGAGATTGAGCTCTCGACGGAAGATTTCGCGGCCCTCGCAAAACAGGCGCAGCGAGCTTTGCGGCAGGCGCGAAGTGACCGAGACACCGAAGCGCAGCGAGCCATCTTTGAGGACGAGATTGAGGGCGGCGTCGAGGTTGGCGTGGCGGGCCGGCCCGATGTCGCGGATCGGATACCAGAACTGGCTCCAGGTCTTGGTTTCGCCGGGCATGAGGAAGGAGAAGTCGGGCTGGTTGTCGGTGTAGACGCCGGCCATCAGCTCGATGTAGGGGCCGTCTTCGTCGGTGAGATGGCGGTCCCAGGCGTAGCCGAACTCATGGTTGCCCCAGGTCCACTGCTTCTTGCCGGGCGAGATATGGTGGTTGGCGATGTGGACCAGTCCCGCCTGGCGGGCGTGGTCGTAGCCACCGAAGAAGTCCTCTTGCGAGCCCATCGCCATGTAGGAGGTCGGCACCGGGATGTTGGCGTACCACGAGAGGTCGTTGGCCGCGTAATTGCCGGGCGGGACGAAGTCGGCGGGGAGCTCGGCTCTGGGCACGCCATCGCGAGCCCGGGCACCGTAATCGACGCCGTAGTAGCGATCCTTGCAGAGCGGGAATTCACTCATCGCCCGTTTGGCGTGGTCGGCGACATAATGGACGTCGGGCGGGAAGAAGGATTGGTACTGTTCGTGGACGCGGGTGGCGACGTTGGCCCACCAGAGGAAGGTCTGGCTTTGCTGGGTGCGGTTGTAAGCGCGGACCTTGAGCTCCAGATAAGCCTTGCCGGGGTGCAGGCAGACGCCGTGCATGCCCTTCATCCGGCTCATCGGGTCGTGATCCGAGAGCCAGACGGTGATCGAGCCGTCGTCACCGTGTTCGACGTGGTGTTCCACCGGCATGAAGGTGGCAGGGCGGTGGTGTTGTGGCCAGTTGAACTCGACGCCGCCCGAGCACCAGGGTCCAGCGAGGCCGACGAGGGCGGGTTTGATGACATTCTGGCGGTAGAACAGGTCGTAGCCGTTGGTCTTGTCGCGGCAGGCGTGGATGCGGCCACCGATCTCGGGCAGGAGCAGCACTTCGAGGAACTCGTTCTCGAGGGTGATCGACTGCCACGAGCGCAGCGTCTTGGTCTCGGCGATGCGGCTGGTGAAGGGCAGCGGATAGACCTTGCCCGAACTGCCTTGATAGACCCGTTTCTCGAGGAACATCGGGTGCACTTCCGGAGCACAAGGCTCGTAGGTGGGGATATCAATCCTGGACAGGCTGACGCTGACTTTGGACATGGGTTTTTTCCTGGTTAATCTCTGATCTTATCTGAGATTAGACGGGATGTGTAAATTGAAAATTAAGGATTTATCTGAAGTAGATGCACGATCTTACTGAATGGGGAAGGGGAGGGAGGGGGCGGCAAGGCTGTGATCCCGAGATGGCACTGCAGGCATTCATCATGGATGGAAGTCGACGCCTGTGAACTTCAGCTGCGCCTGGCCGCTCTTGAGCTCGTTGTGCTTCTGCCAAGCTTGCTGGCGGGCGCTGTTGCGGGTGGCGGTGTTGCGGGCGTCGACCAGGCCGCCGGGTAGCCAGCGGGCGTAAGGGGGAGATTGAAGTGACTCGAAGCAAGAACACAGGCGGGAACTGAGCTATAAAAATTGGCTCGAATCAGCTCGTGGCAACGGCTTTGTTTGGCAAGATCGAGATGATATGGCGGAGAAGTTTCTGGATGAGCGGCAGGTGTTTATGCAGCAGCAGGCAGATGATCCAGGCGAGCAAGGCGGTGAAAACGACATGGCTGAAATAGTGGTTGCCGTTCATCATCTGGTACACTCCCATCACCGAGCCGCAAATCACGCCGATGCCGAGACCGAGCCATCTGCGCCAAGCGCGAAAAACAAAGAAGAGACCCATCAAGGCAAAGCCGCCGGAGGCGTGGCCGCAGGGGAAACAGCGGCCGCATTCAGCCCTCTCGACTCCTGTCCACTGGCTGCAGTCCTGATTCCACTTTTTGCCCCCGATGATGAAGCGCCAATGGGCCGGATATTTCTCCGGATAGGCTTCGAAAAGATGAACGTAAGGCGCTTTGCCGCCGTAGCGATCGACTTCATAGGGGCAGTACACATGGGTGGCGTTCTTAATCAAGCCGACGAGTACGGCGGTGAGGCTGATGGCGAGGATGACCAGCCAGAGATCGGTGCGATGCGGCACCCGCAACAAGCCCAGTCGGGACCAGGAGATCCGCGGCAGTAGGGCTGCCAAGAAGAGCAGGATGGCGACGCCGGGGACAAAGCCATGGCGGACTTTTTCATGCAGCAGTTGATACCAGAAGTCATTGTGGTCGCGCGAGAAGAAAAAACGCGACTGTTGAGCCGGGTCATAGAAGCAGTCTTGCAGGCGCAGATCGAGGCAGGGTGAGAGAACCGAAAATTGACTTTCGGGAAGATCGAAGGCGAGCAGCAGGACGGTGGAGATCAGGAGCCAGAAAGGAATCGAGCTGCTCCAGCGCCAGAGGCGTCGACGCAAACCCGGATTCATGGAAACTTTCTCTCGGTGCCAAGGGCATTCTGCGGCAGCTCACCATAAAGACCGTGGGCAAGTAAATAGGAAGCCACTTCGTAATACACCGTCGCTTCATCCTCGAAGCTGGTCTGAGCCGAAGTGGGATTCAAGTCGCCACTGCCAAGGTCGAGCTGATAGGCTTGAGATTGGCAAATCGGCTTGAGCACGGCGAGACGCTGGCGCTCGAGGTACCCGAGCTTCTGGTAGT
Source organism: Lentisphaeraceae bacterium (assembly GCA_043748535.1). GTDB lineage: Bacteria > Verrucomicrobiota > Lentisphaeria > Lentisphaerales > Lentisphaeraceae > CAMCSH01. Next base: position 9,260 of record JAYTMY010000233.1, read on the forward strand.
TGCTGATGAAGCTGCGCTCGCGGGCAGCGGCGTCGGGACGAAGCAAGTCGCGGCCGAAGAAGCGGCTGTGGTAGCTCCATTTCATCAGACCCAGCAAGGTCGGAGCCAGATCGATCTGGGAGCAAAGGGTGTCGATCCGTTGCGCCGGGATCAGCTCAGGGTTCCAGATGATCATCGGGATGTGGTATTTCTTGACTTCGAGTTCGCGCTTGCCGGCGACCCGCATGCAGTGGTCGGAGACGATGACAAAAACCGTGTTTTTGAACCAGGGTTTTGACTTGGCGCCTTCGAGGAATTTGCCGATGGCATAGTCGCTGTAGGCGGCGCCGCCCTTGACGCCGGTGAGACTGGGCGAGATGCGCCCTTCCGGCCAGGTGAAGGGACGGTGGTTGGAGGTCGACATGACGAAGTGATAGAAGGGTTTGTGTTCGGCATAGGCCTTGTCCGCCTCGGCCATCGACCAAGCAAAGCTGTCCTCATCGCTGGCGCCCCAGGCATTGGCGAAAATCGACTTCACCCCTTCTTTTTCCTTCTTCGGGCCGTCGACGATGTCGCAGCCGTTGTGGGAGAAGTAGTAGCTCATGTTGTCGAAGAAGCCGTCGCCGCCGTAGACGAAGACGCTTTGATAGCCGCGCTGCTTGAACAGGCCGGGCAAGGTGAACAGGCCTTCATTGCGGGGGCGGCGGGGGACGGCTTGGCCGGGGCTGGGAGGGACGCTGAGGGTAAGGGCTTCCATGCCGCGGACGGTGCGGGTACCGGTGGCGTAGCAGGAGTGGAAGGCGATGCCCTGGCGGGCGATGGCATCGAGATTAGGGGTCAGGTCTTTCTTGTTGCCGAGGTAGCCGATGGACTCGCCGGAGAGCGATTCGACGGTGATCTGGATGACATTCCAGCGGTTTTCCGGGCCATCGGCGGTGATGGCGCGGCTGAGATCCAGAGGGTCCTGGCTGAGGAAGCGGGCATTGTCTTGCAGCAGTAAAGGGCGGAGCAGCTTGCAGGCTGCGGTGGGCGCGACATCGGTGGCCGGGGCGATGTTAGCGGCGGCATGGCCGAGCTGCGGATACCAGCGCCAGTATTCCAGTTTATTGGCCCAGAAGGCGGCGAGTAGCGACCAGCAGCCGTTGCGGCCCAGTTCCGTGGCGGTGGGATTGCTCAGTTGCATTTGCATGAAACTCATGTGGCGGAGACCGGCGGCGAGCTTTTCCCCGGTGCTGGGCGCCTGGGTCGAGACGACCGAATTGAGATCGCGGCTGCCGAGCTGAAAGAAGATGGCCAGGGCCAAGGCCGGCAGGGCGAGGAAGGCGCTGCCACCGATCCAGCGAGGACGAAGGGGCGTCGCCGAGTCGAGCCAGGCCTTGATCCAGCCGAGCCGATGCAGGGCGTAGAGCAAGGCCGTGCTGAATACGGTGATGCCGCTGAAGATCAAAGGCAGGTTATAGGATTCGTGGATGTTGGCAATCACCTCGGTGGTGTACACCAGGTAGTCGACTGCAATAAAGTTGAAGCGAACGCCGAACTCGTCCCAGAAGAGCAGTTCCGAGCACAAACCGAAAAGAAAGAGCCAAGTGGCCCCGAAGAGCCAGAGGATCCAGCCGGCACGGACGATGCGGCTGCGGAAGAGGGCTTGAGGACAGAGCAACAAGGCCATGGCCAAGGGGATGGCCCAGAAAGTGGCCATCGCCAGATCAAACAGGGTGCCGCAGGCAAAGGCGGAGAGCAACGAGCCGAAAGGTACTGAACGCAGGTAAGGCGCGGCCAAAATCATTCGGGTGAGCAGCGCCACGAGGAGGAAAATGCCGCTGAAGAGGAGCAGGCCGCCATAGCGGTGAGCAAAAAAAGGAGTGAAGCGCTGAAGCCGCTGGAGCATGGGGGGTCCTGGGTTGCTGATATATCAGATGCTAACCCTTGGAATGTCAGCGAAGCTTATGTCTTTACCTCCCGCCGAGGATGAAATTAGAATAAAAGTCCGGACTGGGATTCAGCCACGCCCTGGTTGTTGCCGTTCGACTCTGGGCCACACTAATAGAAGGGGTCTGAGGCATGAAAAAAGGCGGCGTCTTGCGACGCCGCCGGGTGATTTTTTCGCCGCCGATCAGCCTTTGAACTTGCCGACGATGAGCGACGAGTTGATGCCGAGCATACCGAAGGAGTTGTTGAGGATGATGTCGACGCTGTCGAGTTGCTTGGGCTGGCCGAGAACCAGATTAGGCACATCGCAACGGGGATCGAGGTCATCGCAGTTCATGCAGGGGTGGACGATGCCATCGACGAAGGCCGGCAGGTTGCCGGCGAGTTCGAGAGCGCCGGCGGCGCCCATGGCGTGGCCGATGAAGCCCTTGGTGTTGTTGATGTGGGTCTTGGTGCCGGCGAAGACTTCGCGGATCGCTTCGACGTCCTTGATGTCGCCTTCGGGGGTGCCGGTGGCGTGGGTGTTGACGATGTCGATATCGTTGGCGACGAGGCCGGATTTTTTGATCGCCAGGCGCATGCATTCGGCTTGACGGCCGGAGTGCGGCAGAACCCGGTCGGCCGCGTCGGAGTTGACGGCGTAACCGAGGATTTCGCCGTAGATCTTGGCACCGCGTTTCTGGGCATCATTGAGGCGTTCGAGGGTGTAGAGGGCGCCGCCTTCGGAGATGACGATGCCGTTGCGGTTTTTATCGAAGGGGCGGCTGGCCTTGGTCGGATCTTCGTGGGTGGCGAGGGCGCCTTGGCTCTTGAAGCCGGCGAAGATGCCGAAGGTGCTCGGGCTTTCCGAGACGCCGCCGGCGATGGCGAGGTCGACTTCGCCGAGGAGGAGCTGCTGCAGACCGCTGATCAGGCCGATGTTGCCGGCGGCGCAAGCGGCGCCCATGCACCAGTGCGGACCGGTGATGCCGAAGCGGATGGTGACTTCGCCGGCGGGGTTGTTGGCAACGGTGCGGGGGTTGTGGTGGTGAGTCCAGAACTTGACGTCGTAGTTGTGCTGCGAGATATTGAAGACTTCCTGCTCGGTCTCGACGTTGCCGTGTTCGGTAATGCCGACAAAGACACCGACGCGTGAGCGGTCGATCTGGTTGATATCGATACCGGAATCAGCGAGGGCTTCCCCCGCGCAATAGATGCTGATCGAGCCGGCGCGGGTGCCGTTGCGGACGTCTTTTTTGGTCTGGTAGCGGAGAGCGTCAAATTCGCAGAGGCCGGCGACGGTTTTGCCGATGTAGCGGATTTCGTAGGGCTTGACGCCAGAGACACCATTGAGGAGATTATGGCGGAACTCAGCCAGGTTGCTGCCGTTCGGGGAAGCGAGACCGATGCCGGTGATGACGATGCGCTGCGAGGGGTCTTTGACGCTCATTGAAGAAACTCCTGTCTGTGTGATGATTGCAGTCGCGACATTAGCACCGAACAAACGACTTTGCAAACATTGTGGACACAAGCAGGGAAGCGCATTATGTTCAGCCCCCACAAATCCCATGCTTTACCAAAACGTCAGTGTCGAAACCTTTGCGAGCCAGCTTCCCCCCCATCAGCTCACATCGCTGAAGGTCGAGGAGATGCTGGCGCCTGCCTATTCCCGTCTCAATTTCAGTCCTGGCCGCCTCGAACTCTTCACTGGAATCAAGGAACGCCGCTATTGGGATTTGACCGCGGTTCCTAGTGCTGTGGCCGCTGAGGCCGGCGCCAAGGCGATGCAACAAGCTGGTCTTCTGCCGGAAGATATCGATGCCGTCATTCACTGTTCCGTCTGCCGCGACTTCCTCGAGCCGGCCACCGCCAGCGTCGTTCACCAACTTCTCAAGCTGCCGGCGCATTGCGTCAACTTCGACATTTCCAACGCCTGCCTCGGTCTGATTTCCGGCATGAGCGTCCTCGCCGACATGGTCAGTTCCGGCCGCATCCGCCGCGGCCTGGTCGTCTCCGGCGAAATCGGCTACCCGCTGCTCCGCCGCACCATTGCCCACCTGAATAACGACCCGTCCCTCAAACGGCAGGATTTCAAACTTCATTTCGCCTCGCTGACCATTGGTTCCTGCGCCGCCGCCGCGATTGTCTCGCGCAGCGACATCGCCAAGCCCGGCAGCCATCGCCTGGTCAGCATCACCGACTACGCCGACACCTCGCAGAACCACCTTTGTCGCGGCTCCGCTGACTCCGGCATGGGTGGTGACTCCGGCCCCCTGATGCTGACCGATTCGGAAACCCTCTTACACCGCGGCATCGCCGCCGCCGCCGCCGCCTGGCCGCGCTTCCTCGCCGAAAACGGCAGCAAGAATTTTGACCGCGTCGTCACCCACCAAGTCGGCACAGCGCACACCGCTCTTTTGTTCAAGACTCTTGGTCTCGACCCAAATCTTGACCACCCCACCTTCCCCTTCCTCGGCAACTGCGGATCCGCCAGTCTGCCCGCCACCGCTGCACTCGCTACCCAGGCTGGCCACCTGAAACCCGGGCAAAAGGTCGCCCTCCTCGGCATCGGATCTGGAATAAATGTCGGTCTTGCCGCTTTAGAGTGGTAAAATCTTTCCCCCAAGCCTTTGACAAGTGGCCGTAAGGGTCTAATTGTTGGAGTCTGCCTGCATACCCTACATTGTGAAAAAGTGGAGAACGCCATGGTCATTCTGAATCGGATTCTTAACGTCCTGATCCTTCTGTTGGCCATTTTTGCCGCCGCAGCTTCTTGGCTCTTGCATCAGCGTCGTGCTGAATTGCGCGACCGAGCCAACCTCCTACAAAAAGCCTCCTTGACGGCCCTTAACACGATCGAAGGCGATGCCAACGACGACGCCAACTGGTTCGGCACCACCCACGGCGGCAAAAACAACAAGTTCGTGAACGAGAACTTGACCTGGGAAGCCTACCACAAGAACAGCGAGGCTACCTACAAAACCAACTTGAAAGAGTTGACCAGCCTCGCCGAAGAAGTCACCGCTCACCGCAACAAGCTGGTCGATGCCGCCACCGCTTACGCCACCACTTCGAACTTCTTCCCTGAAGTTGCCGACATGAACGATAAGGCCGCGGTTCTCAGCAGCCAATACCGCAAGTACGACTTCGACCCGAGCAAGGATCTCCACCCCCAGATCCTCACCCACATCACCAACCACTTGACTCGTGAAGCCGCCTTCATCGCCCAGATCGAGAAGTTCGGCAAGAGCATCAACAAGCCGGTTGACACGGTTGCCATCGGTGACCCCAAATCCTTGGTCAACAAGTCCTACAATACCGCCTTGGAAGAATTCAACGCCAACTGCGGCAAGCTCTTCACCAACCGCAATGCCCTCGCTGAAGGCTTCCGCAATGTGGTCAAGGCTTCTTCCGGCGCCCGCCACACCAGCAAAGTCAATGCTGATCTCCTCGTCTCCGAAAATCCCGAAGACTACAACGCCGCCATGGCTGACTTTGTCGCCCAGGATATCAAGTTCTTCAACGATGAACTTGAGCGTCTTGCCCAAACCCTCGAAAAGAACGAGAAGCTGCAAGCTGAAGTCACCGACCTCAGCGGCCGCCTCGAACAATCGCAAGCCATGGTCAACGATCTGAAGAACAAAGTCGGTGAGCGCGAAGCTGAAATCGCTCGCCTGACCAAAAAAGTTGACGAGCTCGAAGCTGCCTTGGGCGGCGGCGAAAACGTCCAGCTCGATGCCAAAATCATCGCCAATGTTCTTGAAGTCAATGAAAAATACTCCTTCGTCGTGATCGACAAAGGTTCCGAGGAACTGGTCAAGACCCGCGGCATCATGCTGGTCCACTCCAACGGCCGCTACCTCTGCAAGATCAAGATCACCCGTGTCCTCCCCCACCATGCGGTTGCCGAAATCCTGAGCGAAACCCGCGCGGATCTCCCCACCATCGGTGACACCTGCATCGTCGGCCGCTAAGAACAAGGAGTCCCACAACATGATGAACTCCATCTTCCACGCCGTCGTTGCCTTCCTCTCCCTCTGCTTGATCAGTTTTGCTCTCTTCCTTTGCCATGATGATGCCACCTTCTTCTGCGGCGATGAGCCAGAGAAGTCGTTCAGCAACGTCGGTAAACTGGGCGAGAATCTCGACCTGTACTGGAGCCACGAAAAATTCAGCAAGAACCTGCCCAAATGACCTTTCGCCGACTCTTTCTCATCGCCCTTGCGGCCGCCAGCCTGCTCAATGCAGGCTGTGCGCTTTTTGAAATCGACGACGATTACGTCGATGACAAGCCGCAAAACCGCCCCCAGGACTGGGAATACTCGACTCCGGGTATGCGCCACTAATCTATGCAGATTGTCCTCGTTCACCCCGAAATCCCGCAAAACACTGGCTCGATCGGACGCATGTGCGTGTGCACTGGCACACGCTTGCACCTGATCGAGCCTTTGGGCTTTTCTCTCGATGAAAGCCGGGTCAAACGAGCTGGCATGGATTACTGGAAACACGTTGACCTGCACGTTCATGCCGATTGGGATTCTTTCCTCGCCGCCAATCCCTCGGCCCGCATGATCTTCGCCTCGACCCGCGGCACCAAGCCCTACTTTGCCCACAAATTCGAAGCGGATGACTGCATTATTTTCGGCAAAGAGTCGGGCGGCTTCCCCCAGGACTTCTATTCGCGCTACGCCGAGCAACTCATCACCATCCCGATGAACGGCCAATTCGTCCGCTCCCACAACCTCGCCACTTCCGCCGCCATCGTCCTCTACGAAGGCATCCGGCAGCTGCAATTCCCCCACTTCAATCCAGTCTGAGCTACACTTCGCCTGTCCACATCCTGGCTTGCCCTAGCACCGGACTCGGATTATCTTGATAGCAGCCAACCCCGCAGTCAAAACCTATGCATTTTGCCGACCCCCGTTCCGACATCGCCTTCAAAAAAATCTTTGGTTCGCAGCAGCGAAGCCACATCTTGATCTCTTTCCTCAACGCCGCACTCGGCTTTTGCGGCGATCGCGCCATCGCCTCCTTGCAGATCCTCAATCCCTATCAAGCTCCCGATCTCAAGGACCTAAAAGGGACCCTGCTCGATGTCAAGGCCAAAGACAAGCTCGGGCGCGAATTCATCGTCGAGATGCAGATCGAGCGCGATCACTTCTTCTGTAAACGCGCCGTCTACTACAGTGCCAAGTCCTACACCCAGCAGCTCGACAAGGGCATGGACTACGAGGCCCTGCACGAGGTGTATTTCCTCGGCATTCTCAACTTCAATGTGTTCGACAACAACAAGCCGCTCAGCCGCCACCTCATCCTCAATGAAGAAACTCAGCAGCAGGACATCAAGGAGTTGGAATTCAACTTCATTGAGTTGCCGAAATTCCTCAAGACCGAGGATCAACTTGACAACATCGTTGACAAGTGGATCTACTTCCTCAAGCACGCGACGGAGTTTGAGTCCGTCCCCAAGGCACTGGCCTCCGAGCCCGCCATTCGCGAGGCACTAGAAATGGCCGACCAGCATAACTGGAGCCGCAACGAGATCGACGCCTACGAACACTCAGGTATGCGCGAACGCGCCAGCTTCCTCAACCGGGAAGCGTTGAAGCGCGAAGTCGTAGAAGCCTGGGCCGAAGCCGATGCAGCGAAGGAGCACGCCGCCAAGGTGGAAGCCGAACTGCGTATAGCTGAAGCCCTAGTCGAAACTGAGCGTCAGAAAGCGGAAGCTGAGCGTCAGAAAGCCGAGGCTCAAGTCGCCAAAGCACTTGAGCGCATGATTCAGAGCGGCATGCCAGAAGCTGAAGCTCGTCAATGGCTGGGTATCTAAGACCCGGATCAAATTCCATTTGCCAAGTTACATTGGCCTCGAAGTCCCTCACCCCTCAGGCATTACGGACTTCAAATCCCGGCCCGCTGCGGCCATCCCCAGGTTTTTTCAACTCTCACAGATAGCCCCTTTTGGTCCCCCATGAATTTCCGCCAAGGCATCCTCGATTACCTCGCGTCCGACAAATCCGGCCACGGTCTCAAACGCAATCAATTCGCCCGCCGCTTGTGCAACAATCCGGACGAAAAACACGCCATGCTGCAGGCTCTCCATGAGCTCGAGCAGGAAGGTGTCGTCATCCGTAATCACGGTGGCGATTACAGCCTCGCCAAAGCCCCGGCTTCGCAAACTGAACCCGCGGCCAAACGCCGCGGCGAAGTCAGCGACGAAACCGCCGCCCGCGGCCTCCTCGAAGGCATCATCAGCTGCAAAGACACCGGCATCGCCTTTGTCAAAATCCCCGGCTCAGATCAGTCGGTCTTCATCCCGCCCCGCTGCGCCGGCAATGCCGTCAGCGGCGATATCGTCCGCGTCTTGATCACCGCCGAAGGCGACACCCGCGGCCCGGTGGGCAAGGTCGTCGCCATCACCGGCTCCTCGATCGACACCGTCATCGGCGTCCTCGAGCTCCGCTCTGAAGGCCAAGGTCTGCAAGTCCGCCCCCTGCGCGCCGGCATCCCCGCCGTCCTCGTCGCCGAACCCGTCCTCGAAGAAGGCGTCACCTGTCAGCTCGGCGACTTCGTCCGAGTCAAACTGATGCCCCGCCGTCCCGACCTGAACATCCTCAGCGGCCTCATTGAAGCCCGCCTCGGCGACGGCGCCAGCCTGAGTGTCGAGCTCGACGCCATCATCGCTGAATACGGCCTGCAGCCGCTCTGGCATGAAAGCGAAGACGCCATCGCCGCCAAGATCCGCGCCCGGCCGATGAAACGCACCGACATGACCGACGCCATCGTCCTGACCATCGACCCGAAAGATGCCAAGGACCACGACGACGCCCTCTCCTTCCACCCTGGTCCCGGCCCCGACGAGATCACCGTCGGCATCCACATCGCCGATGTCGCCGCCTACGTCTCCCCGACTTCGGAGCTCTTCCAGAAGGTCAGCCGCCGCTGCTTCACCGCCTACCTCCCCGGACGCACCCTGCCGATGCTGCCGCCGGTCCTCGTCCGCAAGCGCTGCAGCCTGATTGAAGGCGAAGAAAAGCCCGCCCACACGGTCATGGTCACCTACCACAAAGACAGCGGCAAAGCCATCCGTTACGAGCGCTTCCACAGCACTGTCAAGGTCCGCAAATACCTCTACTACGAGCAGCTCCAGCAGCTCGCCGACGCCGGCTTCGAAGGCGGCGACTGGAAACCCGAAATCCG
>JAYTMY010000234.1:0-4343 GCA_043748535.1 Lentisphaeraceae bacterium
CTGCGCTGATGGACTACTGGAGAAGCACAAAAACGGTCGCAGTAATTACTATATCCACAAGCGACTTTGCGAGATTCTCACCAAGAACGAGTGATGAAGGCGGATGGAGGCCTTTCATTCGCTGTCGGAAAGCGCTTATCTATCCATAATGATAATTATGCGAAAACTAAGTGTGTTTTTAAGCTAAAAAATAAAATCATTAGGAAGCCTGAATTTTAGGGTTGGGATGATTTCCTCCCGCCCACTTTGTCAAACTCTCGCTACATTCCCGCCGCACAGTAAGTTCTTTACCCCGCATCAACCAATCTTTCACTGCCCACCCCTTATGTCCCCGACCCAATCCGGCATCCTGCTGTTGGGCCTGACTGGAGCAACGCTCTGGACGGGCTGGCAAGCCGTGACGTGGAAGGCCCCGACGATAGCCTTGCCGCCGCTCCCCGTGGGAGCTAGCGCCCATGCCAAGCTCCCCAGCGCGCCCAGAAGCCCGCAGCAGCTTGCCGGAGCCGCTTGGCTGATGCCGCGAGCCGCCCTGCCACCAGCACCGGTGCAGGCACCTCCCAATGCGCCGCAATTGCTGGCGATTGCTGGCCCTCTTGCTCTACTGCAAGCCGGAGCGCCGCAGGCCGGACGCAGCAGCAGCCTCAACTGCTGGTGCCGCGCTGGCGAAGCCATCGGCAGCACCGGCTGGAAACTTGTCCGCATTGCCATCGACCGGGTGATCCTCACGGGTCCCGGCGGCCTCGAAGTCGAAACCCTCCTTTCCGGGAAACATCCATGAAGCCGATCCTCCTCTGCGCCGCCTGCCTCCTCGCCGTCGCGGCCTGCCGCAGTACTCCCGAACTGCCGCCGGTGGAAAGCACACTGGACGTCAAAGGAGCTCACATCCTCGAAGCCGGACCCCTCCTGCCCAGCGAGGGCTCAGCTCCCCGCGCCAATCGTCCCCCTGCGCCCTTCCCGGAACTCAACAAAAACGGCAGCGTCCAAGGCTTGCTCTTCCGCAATCCCGCCGCTGCCAAAACTCAGCCCAAGGGCGACGCACTCCCTCTCAAGGGCCGACTCGAAGCGGTGCAGCTGGCGGACTTCGTTGCCCTCATGGCCCGCCCCGAAATCCTCGGTTTCCCCTATGTCCTCGATCCCTCCCTGCGCGGCGGCAACGCTCTCGGCGGACCAGGAGGCGGCGCGACCGTCACCATTGACTTTGGCGCCAGCACTTGGGACCGGGATAGCGCCCGCGAATTGCTGGAGAGCGTCTTGCGACTCCATGGCGCCGTCATCGAAGCTGGTCCCGGAAATCTGCAGCGCATCGTCCCCGCCGCCAAGAGCGGACGCTCGGAAACCTCCCCGGTCGAACTGCTTTCCGTCCCCGGCTACACCGCTGCCGAAGCACTGGATATGCTTAAGAGCTTCTTGCCGGAAGGCACCAACATCAGCGTCCTGCCTCGCAGCGGCATGCTGGCGGTGCGCGACGGCAGCCCGGCTCTCCTCGCCAAGGCCCGCGCCTTGGCCGAAGCCCTTGGACGCAGCGGTCCCGCCGGCTGGCCTGGCGTCGTCCTCCCGATTCATGACGCCCTGCCCTCCCGTTTGGCCCTGGAACTCAAACAGATCCTGCCCGTCCTCGGCCTTCCCGTCGACGGCGACGGCGCCGTGCGTCTTCTTGCCCTTGATCGCGTCGGCCTCCTGATCATCAGCGCCGCCACCCCTGCCGCCTTGGAGCAGGTGAGTGCCTGGTCCGCCTCCCTCGACAGCGCCGCAGAGAGCGGCGAAGACCCGATCCTCTACCGCTATCCGGTGCGCTACGGCGTCTCTCGCGATCTCATCCTCAAGACCGCCTCCTTCTTCCCCAATGCCGTTATCAATCTCGATCGCAGCAGCGACGCGGTGAGCTCCAACGCTGGCGCCGGTGGAGACGGGGGCGCCGGGGCCACTCCTGCCGCCCCCGCACCCGTAGCTCCACCACCTGCCGCCCCCGCCGGTGCCGCCGACAAGGCCGCCCCTCCGAGCTTCCAGGAAGCTGTGTCTTTTGTTGAAGACGCCCGCCAGAATCAGATCATTCTCCGCCTCAGCCCGCAAGGCTGGCGGCTCACCCGCCCTCTCCTCGACTCCCTCGATGCCCCGCCGTTGCAATGCATCGTTGAAATCACTGCGGTCGATGTCACGCTCAGCTCCAATCTGAAATACGGCGTCACCTGGGCCTTGGAGAAGAAGTTCGGCAACAATATCGGCAATGTCGGTTCAGGCAACGCCGGGGCCATAGCTCCTAATTTCAACGCCGGCACGGTTGACCCCGGGCTCACCGGCATGTTGCAACGCGCCGGAGCAACCGATGAATTCGCCCTCTTACAGGCCCTCGACACCGACATCCATAGCGAAATTCTCTTCCGCCCAAAACTACTCACAACTAACGGACGCCCGGCAGAAATCCAAATCGGCCAATCAATCCCCCTGGATATTGGCTCGACGGTCACTGACGGCGGCAACCAGACCACTCTAACTCAATACAAAGACACTGGTGTGATCCTCAAGGTGACGCCTCGGATCAGCGCCGGACGCAGCATCGGGCTCAGCATCGACCAGGAAATCTCGGCTTCCGATGGCGCACCACGCCCGACGATCAACAAAACTCACCTCAAGACCGAGCTGACCGTAAAGGATGGCGAGATGATTCTCCTCGGCGGCATGATCACCCGCGACAACAGCGACAGCTCTTCCGGCATCCCCTTCCTGAAGGACATCCCCCTGATCGGCTGGTTCTTCTCCGGCAAGACCGACAAGGCGCTCCGCAAGGAACTCGTCCTCTTCCTCAAGGTCAATGTGGTGGAAAGAGCCCCCGGCCCTCTCGCCGTCGCCGAGGAGTACCACCGCGCCATCGAAATGATGAACCGCAAAGACCCCAAATGAAATCAAGTGCCATAGGATTCGAGGGATGAGCTTCTTTTCGCCCCGTGAAGCCGTCGGCTTGACCTGGAACAGCGCCGGGCAGTGCCACGGCCTGCGCCTGCGCCAATCAGGTGACCAGTGGCAGATCACCGCCTTGTGGGAAGCCCAAGCCGAGACGAGCGAGTTGTTGGCGGGCACCCTCGCGGCTGGCTGGCAGCACCTCGCGGCGGACCAGGAAGCCCTCCTCGCCCTCGGCGGCACCGCCCCAGAGGCCTTCAGCGCCGTTCTGCCCCTGCCGCCTTTGCCGCCCGACGCGGCGCGCCAGGCCGCTCGCTTGGCGCTGCCTCGACTCCTCCTCCTCCCCGCCGAGGAAATGGAGTGGGCCTTGCTCCGGCCCGCCCAGAACGGCCAAGCCCACCAGATCCTCGCCATGCGCCAACAGAACTGGCAGCAGTGGCTCAATGCCGCCCAGCTTCTTCATCCCGACCTCCTCGTCCCGGTCATGCTCGCCATCCCGCCGGACGCCCGCCTCGCCTTGGAGGACTTCAATGTCCGCCTTGCTGCCGACGGCAGCTTCGCCAGCGACTTCGACGAATCCCCCGGCGGCGAGCTCATCGCCCAGATTCCGGGACTGCGTCTCGGCCCTTTGAAACCGGAGCAAGTCAAGGCCTACGAACCCGCCCTCGCGCTTGCCCGATTGGCCCTCAATCCCCTCCACCGCGCCCGCATCCTGGGCTTTGAAGTTCCCCGGTCTTTGCGTCCGCCTCGCCTGCGCCGTCGCAAGCTTCTCCTCGGGCTGGCCGTCGCGGCACTCGGCCTTCTGGGCTCTCTCTGGGGCGCCCGTGTCTTCCTCGCCCGGCATCAGCAGGACCGCGCCTGGGATGCCCGCCGCGTCGAATTTGAGGCCCTGCAGAGGCAAGCCAGTATTCCCCTCGCCGAGCTGCAGGGGCGCCAGGAACTCCTCGCCGCCTGCCGCCTCCTCGGCCCCCGCCACTTCGCCGGTCCGGCGCTTCTCGCCCTCAGCCAGACCCTGCCGCGCTCCTGCCGCTGCACCAGCCTCAACTTCGCGAGCGGCCAGCTCACCGTCACCGCCAGCACGCCGCCGGAAATGTCCAGCGAAACCCTCTACCAGGCCCTGCGCTCTTCCCCCTATTTCGACCGCGATGTCATCCTCAGCCCCGGCACCAGCAAGGGCCAGTGGACCTTCAGCCTCAAACCGGCGCAGGGGGAACCATGAAAAAGCCCCTTCTCCTCGGCGTCTTCGCTGTGCTTCTGATCTGGCTCGCCCTCAGCTTGCGCGGCAGTCGTCCCGGTCTCAACATGGATGCCCGCGCTCGCTGCCTAGCCGCCGAAAAAACCTGCAAGGACGCCCTCAAGATCCAACGGGAGCACCAGCTCCGGGGAGAGCAGCTCGATCTCCTCCTGCCGCGTTTCTGGCAGCTCGAGGCGGGCCGCGCCGAAATCCA
>JAYTMY010000235.1:0-9298 GCA_043748535.1 Lentisphaeraceae bacterium
ACCGGCGACACGAGGATTTTCAGTCCTCTGCTCTACCAACTGAGCTATCCCGCCACACTTTGTTTTGCAGCTTGGGCCGCAGAACGGTGTAGAGAATACTGCCCTTCCTACAAGCGTCAAGTGGACTACGGAGGATTTTTGAAGATTTTCCTGCGAGTTCCTGAAGGGGGCGAATCGACGATGCGCCATTAGATTGCCGCCATGTCCAAAAAACTCCTGCTCTCCATCGGCAACACTCACACAGTCTTGGCTTCGCCTGGCCTGACTTGGTCTCGCCGTGTCGCCACGACCTCTTTAAGCGAGTCGCCTTTGGCCGAACTGAATGAGCCCTGCCGAGTCTTTTGCGCCGGCGTCGTGCCGGCCTTGCGCGATACTTTAGCGCGCCTCCACCCGCAGGCTCATTTCCGCTTTCTTGCCGCGGCGGACTTCGCCGGACTGGTCGATCTCGAGGGGATCAGCGGCATCGGCATGGATCGCCTATGTAATGCCGTCGCGGCCATGGAACTCCTGCCCTTACCCGCCTTGCTGATCGACTGTGGCACCTGCCTCACCGGCACCGCTGTCGGCCCCGGCGGCAAGGTCTTAGGCGGCTTCATCCTTCCCGGAAGAAAACTCGCCCGCCTCGCCTTGGCGACAGGCACCGGCCAGCTCCCCGATGTCCCCTTGTCCGACGAGACGCCGCAACTTTTAGGGCGCGACACCGCCGCCGCCATTTCCTCCGGCATTGATCTCGGCACGGTCGCGGCAGTGAAAGGGCTGGCCGCCCTCGCTGTCGCCGCCGGCCAGCAAGTCTTCCTCACCGGCGGCGACGCCCCGTGGTTTCTCCGCCACAGCGAGCTGACTCCCGCCCCCGCCGACTTCACCCTGCGCGGCCTCGATCGCGTCCATCATCACCTCAGCCAACCCCGGATGTCCCCATGAGCCTTTTCCGCGCCAGCACCTGCCTCGTCCTCCTCAGTCTGTCCTCGTCTTGCAGCTCCATTAATAACATGAAAGCCTCGGTCGGCATAGACACCTCCCGCCACCTCATCAATGGCAACAATCTCGACAATTGGGAAGGCGATGTCCAGGCTTTTGCCCTTGTCGACGAGAGCGAACTTCACGTCAAGCCCGGCGTAACCGCAGGGAATCTCTACACCAAGGAGAGCTTCACCGACTTTCTCCTGAGCTTCGAATTCAAGCTCGAGGCCGGTGGCCACAGCGGCATTGCGCTGCGCAGCGCCCCTCCTGGCGGCGATAGCCAATCGGGCGACTCAGGCAATAGCAGCAAAGCCAGAGAAATGTTCAATGCCTATGATCCGGCAGCCGCAGGCGGACGCAGCGATCTGTCTCAGTCAGCGATGGAAATCAACCTCATTGATGACTATTTCGCGGACTACTCCAACCTACGTGAATGGCAATACAGTGGCTCACTGGTCGGCGTCAAAGCCGCCCGTCACGGCAGCTTGCAGCCCGCCGGGAAATGGAATAGCTGCACCATTCAAGTCAAAGGGCGTCAGGTCATCGTCATGATCAATAGCCTGGTCATCTGCGAGGCGGATCTGGATCTGGATATCGCTGAAGGCAGTTTCGCCCGCGGCAAAGGTCGCAAATCCGGCCACATTGCCCTCTCCGCCCCGAGCCGCGGTATCACCTTCCGCAACATCATCGTCAAAGACTTGTAATGGACTCGGTCCGCTACACCGGCCGCTGGCTCACCTTCCACGACGACCGGGGCTGGGAATACGTCTCCCGCGCCGGTGACACCTTCGGCGTCATGATCGTGCCACTGAGCGCCCGCGGCGAGACGGTTCTGGTCGAGCAGTTACGCCGCCCCTTCGGCAAGAATTGCATCGAATTCCCCGCCGGTCTGGTCGGTGATGGCGACCCCGAAAATTCCGCCCACGCCGCTGCCAGAGAGCTCGAAGAAGAGACGGGTTTCCGCGCCCAACGCTACGAGCTCGTCGCCCATGGCACCCCCTCGCCAGGACTGAGCAACGAACTCATGGATATCTATGTCGCCACCGGCCTCGAACGCATCGGCCAAGGCGGCGGCGTCCAAGACGAAAACATCATCGCCCATGTCGTCCCCGTGAAGCAGATCGACGCCTTCCTCGCTGCCAGCCGCCAACGCGGCTGCATCATCGACCTGAAGGTCTACGCCGGCCTGCACTTCCTCCGCCGCCTCAGCGACGCCAACGCCATGATTGGCGTCGACGCCGGCCTGCAAGGCTGAACCCGAGCATGGATACTCGATTAGATACAACTAAGCCTCAACTAGGCAAGCACGAGACGATCACACCCAGAAACAAGCCGGCAAAACCACTGTATTGGTTACTGCTTCCGATTCACCACATCTCAAGCCTTTCATCTGCCATGAACCCCAAGGAGATACTGACATGAACGCCCTCGAATCCCTCGCCGCCCTCACCACCGTCGTCGCCGATACCGGTGACGTCGAAGCCATCCGCAAGGTCAAGCCGACCGACGCCACCACCAACCCCTCGCTCATCCTCGCCGCCGCCCAGATGGAGCAATATCGCCCCCTCGTCGACGACGCCGTCGCCTACGGCCGCGCCAAAGGCCTCGGCGCTGCGATGGATAAGATCGCCGTCAACTTCGGCTGCGAAATCCTCAAAATTGTACCCCGTTACATCTCCACCGAAGTCGATGCCCGCCTCTCCTTCGACACCGCCGCGACGCTCGCCAAAGCCCGCGAAATCATCGCCCTCTACGCCGCCGCCGGCGTCCCGAAAGAGCGCATCCTGATCAAAATCGCCTCGACCTGGGAAGGCATCAAAGCCGCCGAAGTCCTCGAGAAAGAAGGCATCCGCTGCAACCTCACCCTGCTCTTCGGCTTCGGCCAAGCCGTCGCCTGCGCCGAAGCCGGCGTCTACCTCATCTCGCCCTTCGTCGGCCGTATCCTCGACTGGCATAAGAAAAACGAAGGCCGCGACTTCACCGCCGAAGAAGATCCCGGCGTCCTGTCGGTACGTCGCATCTACGCCTACTACAAGACCTACGGCTACAAAACCGTGGTCATGGGCGCTTCCTTCCGCAACATCGGCGAAATCAAAGCCCTCGCCGGCTGCGATCTGCTCACCATCGGCCCCAAACTGATCGAAGAACTCAGCGCCGATCCGGTCGCCGTCACCCAGCTCCTGTCGCCCACTTTGTCGCGCTCCAAAGACGGCAAGATCACGGTCGATGAGAAGACTTTCCGCTGGATGATGAACGAAGACCCGATGGCCACCGAAAAATTGTCGGAAGGCATCCGCAACTTCGCCAAAGACACGGTCAAACTTGAGCAGATGGTGAAGGAACGCCTGGCTTGAAGCCCGAGCTAGCAGCACCTGAAGCGCCGCTCGTCCTCACTGGACGGCGGCGCGTCATGATCATGGCGGTCGCCCTTTTGTCGGACGCCATCGGCATTCCGGCGGAAGCGATCTTGCCCTTGATGATCGGCATCGACGCGGTCACTGCCATCGCCTTATTCTGCCTCGCCGGCAAGCCGAAATGGCTCATCCCGGTGCTGATTGCCGAATGTATCCCCGCCGTCGGTCTCTTCCCCTTCTGGTCGCTCGCTGCTACAGCCTTGATTCTGAAGCCGAAAGCGAAGTGAGATTCAGCTGCGTCTTGGCGGTGGACATCGCCAAGACCATGCCCCCGCAATCCCCGTTGAACTCGCCCCTTCAAAGTTCCGCCAGTCCGGCTATATTCGCGCCCTCCGCAAAATCCAGCAAGGTCCATCCATGAGCAAATCCGACAGCGTCCGCGTTCGTTTCGCCCCCTCGCCCACCGGCAACGTCCACATCGGCAACATCCGCGCCGCCATCTTCAACTGGCTCTATGCCCGCCACTTCAAAGGCAAGTTCCTCCTCCGCGTCGAAGACACCGACCGCGAGCGCAGCACCAAGGCCGCCATCGACACCTTGCTCGATTGCATGAACTGGCTCGGACTCGACTTCGATGAAGAGGTCTTCTATCAGTCCGCCCAGGCCAGCCACCACCTCGATATGGCGAAGAAACTCCTCGACTTCGGCTACGCCTACAAAACCAAGGCGAAACCGAAAGAAGGCGAAACCGAATCCCACGGTGAAATCACCGTCTTCCGCATTCCCTGGAACGTCGAAGACTTCCCCTGCATCCGCTTCGTCCAGGACATGGAAATCAAGCTCCACGCCGAGCACGTCCTGCGCGTCGACCAAAGCACCGTCGCCTACGTCGGCGTGTCGTCGAAAGGCATGCCCGTCCCCCTCGAAGGCTGCCTCGCCGGCTTCCGCGGACTCAAGGCCTATGACGAGTCCGGCGCCGAAATCTTCGACCTCGAGAAATCGCACGCCGCCGCCCTCGCCGGCAAGGTCTTCGAGATCAAGGCCAGCCGCATGACCTTC
This sequence comes from Lentisphaeraceae bacterium, assembly GCA_043748535.1. GTDB lineage: Bacteria > Verrucomicrobiota > Lentisphaeria > Lentisphaerales > Lentisphaeraceae > CAMCSH01. The sequence goes on from JAYTMY010000235.1 coordinate 4,374, forward strand.
AAGCGCCATGCCGTCTTCTTCAACGACCTGGTCAAAGGCGAACTCGCCAAGCCGCTCGACACCATCAAGGACCTGACCATCGTCCGCTCCGATGACAGCCCGATCTTCCACCTCGCCAACATCGTCGACGACATCACCCAGAAGATCACCCACATCGTCCGCGGCGACGACCACGTCGAGAACACCTACCGCCACGTCATGATCTTCGCCGCCCTCGGCGAAAAAGTGCCGGTCTACGCCCACCTGCCGATGATCGTCAACAAAGACGGCAAGCCCTACTCGAAACGCGACGGCGACGCCTATGTCGGCGACTTCCGCACCAAAGGCTACCTGCCCGAAGCGCTCTTCAACTACCTCCTCCTCCTCGGCTGGGCGCCCAACGACGGCCGCGAGAAGATCACCCGGACCGATGCCACCGCCATCTTCGATCTCGCCAAGGTGCGCTCCACCCCGGCCCAGGTCGACCTGGTCAAGCTCTTCGACCTCAACGGCCAATACCTCGCCGAAATGCCTGCCTCTGACTTCCTCACCTTGGTCAAGCCTTTGGTCGAAGTCGAAGCCTGGTACAACGGCGACGAAGCCTACCTGGCGGAAGTCGCGACCCTGATGCAGAGCCGCTGCAAGCTCAGCATCCACGCTCAGCAATGGGGCTATTTCTTCGGCGAAGACGCCACTCCTACCGACGAGAAAAGCATCGACAAGATCTTCAACAAGCCCGGCCTTTTGGCTCAGCTCGAAGGCGTCGCAGTGCAGCTCGAGAAGTGCGAGTGGAGCGTCACTGGCATCGAAGCCGCCCTACACGCCGCCTGCGACGCCGCCGGCCTCGGCCACGGCAAGCTCAACCAGGCAGTTCGTTTCGCCACCACCGCCGCCGCCGGCGGTGCCGACCTGACCGCCACCCTCGTCGTCCTCGGCCGCGAGCGCAGCATCCGCCGCCTCCGCGCCAACGCCGGCAAATTCTGCCCGGCCTGAAGCCGTCGCTGAACTGAAAAACCCGGATGAGCCTCGCGCTCCTCCGGGTTTTTTCTGGCAGCATTTTTACGCTCAGCGCATGCGTCTCCGCGCCCTCCCCTTCCCCAACTGTGTCCCAACTGTGTCCCAACTGTGTCCCAACTGTGTCCCAACTGTGTCCCAACTGTGTCCCAACTGTGTCCCAACTGTGTCCCAGTTGTATCCCCGCTCCCCCTTCTCAATTTTCCTTGCAAAAAGAATGGCATTCTGAAGAGTTTTGTGCGACATTGGATAATCACATCCGAGCCACAATCCTTGAGGAGCCATCATGTCGACTGTTGAAACTGCCCAGCCCGAAGAATCCAGCCCCTTTCTCCTGCGTGCCGCCGCCGCCCTGGCGGTAATCGGCGTCGCCCTATCCTGGCTGCGCCAGACCTGGAGCTTCGTCAATGAACACCGCCTCGACAGCGGCCATCTCGGCGAGGCCCTTAGCCGCATCCCGAGTTCCGAATGGATCTGGTCGGCTGCGCATCTCGGCGGCGCCTTGATCACCATTCCCCTCGGCCTCTTTCTCCTCAGCGTCGCCTCGCCCTTCCGCGCCCTGCCCGCTCTCGCCCGCGCCGGTAATCCCGCCGCCGTCATCCTCCTCGCGGCCCAGATCTTCGCCGTCTCCATCCTCGCCGGATCGAGCTGGGGTGGACAAGATGCCGCGTCCTTCGTCGTCGCCGCCGGCTTCACCTCCATCGCCATCGCCACCCTCGCTATCACCGCCGCGCTGCACCGCTTCCTCACCCGTTACGACGACGCCCAGGAGATCGCCGACGGCAACTCCGCAGCCGCCCTCGCCGCTTCCGGCCAGAGCATCGCCGTCGCCGTCCTCGCCGCCGCCGCCCTCAGCGGACCCTTCACCGGCTGGCCCAGCTCGCTCAAGGCCTATGCCCTGTCGCTGATCTGGATCCCCCTGCTCTGGCCCTGCCGCCAGCTCCTCCTCAGCCGCGTCATCCTGCGCGGCCGCGCCGCCGATCTTGACGCCGCGGTATCGCAGAAGCGCGACCTCGGGGTTGCCGCAGTCGAAGGAATCTTCTACGTCGCCCTCTCCCTGCTCCTCGCCGGCGGACTCTGATCCCATGTCAGGCCTGGCCGAACAATTCCTTGCCGAAGGCAGCGTCGAAGACCCCTGGGTCGACGGGCGCCTGCGCTTCCGTGCCGAGCCCTGCCGGCTCAGCCCCGACCAGGCCGGCCTCCTCGCCGAGGCCGCCGCCGCGGTCGCCCTGGTCCTCGATGAGGTCGCCACAATCGCCCGGAAAAGGCCCGACGAGATCGCCGAATTCCTCGCCCTCAGCCCGGCCCGCCGCGTCCTCGCCCGGCTCGATCAAGGGCAGTGGCTCGGCCTCGCCCGCGCCGACGTCTTCTTCTGCGACGACGCCCGCTGGCCGCAGGTCTGCGAAATCAATTCCGATACCCCCACCGGACTCGCCGAAACCGTCGCCAGCAGCCGCATCGCCGCCGCGACATTCCCCGATTTACTCGACCCCTCCGCCGCCCTGCGCTCGCGCTGGCTCGACTACGCCCGCCTCAGCCTGCCCGCGATCAAACAAGGGAAGAAACGCCCCGTCGCTGGCCTCATCTACCCCACCGAAATGCCTGAGGATCTCCTGCACCTGCGCCTCCTCGCCTCGTGGCTGCGCGACGACGGCTGGGACTGTCACTTCGGCTCGCCCTTCAACCTCGACAGCGGCCCCGACGGCGAAGCCCAGCTCTTCGGCCAGACCATCGACCTCGCCATCCGCCACTACAAGACCGACTGGTGGACCGAGCGCGACAGCGCCTGGCACGACGAAGCTCCGCCCGCCGACGCCGCGCCGCTCGACGCCCCACTCACCGTGCTCTGCCGCGCCCAGATCGCCGGACACTGCGCCGTCATCAACCCCTGGGGAACGGTCGTCACCCAGAACAAACGCGCCCTCGCCCTGCCCTTCGAATGCCCCGAGCTGTTCAATCCGGACACCCTGAAGCTCGCCCGTCGCCACCTGCCAGAATCCCGTCGCCTCGAAAGCCTGCCGCTTGCGCAAATCATCGCCGAGCGCGACTCCTGGGTCCTGAAAAGCGACTACGGCTGCGAAGGCGAAGAGGTGATCCTCGGCCGCGATTGCAGCGTCCCGGACTGGGCCGCCGCCCTCACCTCGGCCCGCCCCGGACGATGGCTCGTGCAACGCGCTTTTTGCCCCTCCCGCAACGCCGCCGGAGAAGCCGCCAACCACGGCGTCTTCCTCATCGCCGGACGCCCCTCCGGCATCTTCACCCGCTTCTCCAGCGGCGCCACCGACGGCTCAGCCGTCGCCGCCCCGACCTTGATCCAGAAAACGAACCCATAAAACGGCACGGCCATGAATCAACCAGCTCCAGCCCCTTTCGCCGTCGAAGCTTTCTTCGACTCCCCCACCCTGCTCGCCGTCCGCTGGCAGCGCGCCAAAACCAGCCCGATTGAACGCTTCGCCTCGCGTCCCTTGCGCCAATCGGTCCGCCCCAACAGTGAGTGGACGGATGCCCAGAATGCCATGAGCGTCGTCAGCGGTGTCAAGGGCTGCTGCGCTGCCGCGGTGGTGTTGCCAATGCTCTTCACCTTCCTCGGCGGCCTCGGCCAATGCTCGTCGTCATCGTCGAGTTATTCGTCGTCTTCCAGTCCCTCGTCGAACTCCGTCAGGGCTGAGACGCCTCCTCCGCCTCCCGACTCCCCCGCGCTCGACGCCGGCCAGGCCTGGCCGAGCGATGCGGCCGCCAGCGACGTCGACTGCCGCGGCGGTGCCGGTTGGATGGAGAGGATCACCAATCTGGCGGAGTCGATGAAGCCCGGCCCGACCTGGCAGCCCTATGAACAACGCCAACTCTTCAGTTTCCCTGCCAACGCCGGCATCCCGCAGGATCAGATCCGGCCGCGGGTCGACGCCAAGGACCGCAGCGCTCACGAGCGCGCCGCCGACCTGCGCAAAGCTCTCGCCAGCGAAAAGGTGGAAGGACTGGGAGTTCTCATCGACCTGCCCGGCTCGGAAGCCGTCGCCGCCGCCGCCGCGCTGTCGCCCGATTTCGCTCCAGTCAGCACCTTCAGCAACTGGCCGCACCCGAAAGGTCTGGTGCCGGCCCATGAAACCCTCGGCGCCGCGCTCTTCTGGCTGCCGGAATTCGCCAAAGCCGCCGCCGCTCGCAGCCCGAGCGCCGCCCCCGTCTTCATCTGCGATGCCAAACGCCTCGCCTATTACGACAACTCCAGCGGCGTCTTCGACAACCGCTACCGCGTCCGCCTGCCTGATGCCGCGCAGCTCAAGACTCAGGGCATCACCCGCCTTCTCTGCCTCGTGCCCGACAGCAAAAAGCTGCAGGAATCGGACGACTTGAATGAAGCTCTAAACAGCTACAAAGAAGCCAACATCGACATCAAGCTCTTCCCCATGGATTTGCTGGAACCGCAAAGCCCCAGCACCACCGTCGCCAGCAGTGGCGCTGTCGCCAACAGTAACGGCGTGACCAGTAGCGGCAGCTCGTCTACGCATCACAGCTATCTCGGCCACAGCAACTGGTACCCGATCTTCATCAATCACTACGGCTGGGGTCATCCCAGCAGCTCGAGCAGCTCTTCAAGTTTCGGAAGCCGTCCCGCCTCGGCCGCCTGGTCGCCAACGCGTCGCAACAGCCTGTTCTCCTGGATGAATCCGAAGCCGCCGACGACGAGTTTCTCTTCCGGCAGCAGTTCCTCCAGCTCCTCCCGGCCCGGCTCATTCAGCTCGGTTCATGCGAGCTCAAATTCTAGCTCGAATTCTTCGAGCTCTTCCGGCGGCTCATGGTCGCGCGGCACCAGTTCGAGCTCTAGCTCGAGCTGAGCTCAGTCCCAACTGTGTCCCAACTGTGTCCCAACTGTGTCCCAACTGTGTCCCAACTGTGTCCCAACTGTGTCCCAACTGTGTCCCAACTGTGTCCCA
>JAYTMY010000236.1:0-7005 GCA_043748535.1 Lentisphaeraceae bacterium
CCGATCCCATTCCGAACTCGGAAGTAAAGGGCCCTGGCGCCGATGGTACTGCGTGAAGATCGTGGAAGAGTAGGTAGCCGCCAGCCTTTATTTTTAGCCCCTGACAATTGTCAGGGGCTTTTTTTATTTTGCCATGAAGGGGTTTGAGGTCGGAACATCTGCCATTTGTCATAAGTCTGCACACAAGTGGAAAAACGGGAGAATTGGCCATGCGCTACTTATTTGTACTATTCTTGCTTTTGAATCTTGCTACAGCGGGTGTCGCCGGTGAGACTTTGCATGTCGCACCCAAAGGTGATGACTCGGCGATCGGAGATGCGGCACATCCATTAGCGAGTTTTTCAGGAGCTCGTGACACACTTCGTCGGCTCCGGATGGAAGGGCGAGTTTTACCGGAAAAAGTGGAGTTCGCCGATGGCGTCTACCCACTTTCGTCTTGTCTCGACTTCGATTCCCGGGATAGCGGCAGTGCCGAAAAGCCGGTGATCTTTGCCGCCGCGCCGGGATCACATCCGATCTTCGATGCCGGTCTCAAGATCGAAGGGTGGAAGATCGCGGCGAATGCGGTTTGGGAGGCCCCGCTTCCCAAGGAACTCAGCGCTGGGATCGAAGCCTTGTGGATCAAGGATCGCCGCGCCACGCGATCGCGTTATCCGGCCACGGGTTTTGCGGTGATGAATGAGGTTGAGATCCTGCCCCTCGTCAACCAACGGGAGAAGGAAGTGATTGCGCTTGACGCACAACTCAGCTCGCGCCTCGCGACCTTGCCGGTGGCGCAATTGCGGCAACTGCAAATGGTGGTCTATCACAAGTGGGATGTCACCCGCCGCCGCATTCTGAGTTTTGATCCTAGCAAAGGCAGGATCACCACCGAAGGCGGTGCTATGGCAAAATGGAACACTTGGGGTAAAGGATCCACCTTCTTGATCGAGAATTTCCCGAGTTGCGAACAAGCGGGGGAATGGTGCTGCGATGTCGATGCGCAGATTCTACGATATCACCCCTTGCCAGGCGAGACCTTGGCAAATACCGAGTTGATCGCGCCGCGCCTGGCGAACTTTCTCCACTTGTCTGGAGAATCAGGAAAACCACTGCAACACTTGCGTTTCGAGGGACTGAGCTTTGCCCACGCCCAAGGCTTGCTGCCGGAGTCTGGATATGAACCGATGCAGAGCGCTGCCGGGATGGGCGCGGTCATCGAAGTCGAGCAGGCACGACACGTCAACTTTGATCATTGCGTCATCCGCCATACCGGAAGCTGGGGGGTCTTCTTCAAAAACGATTGCTGGGATTCCAGCCTGCGTCACTGCCGCCTCGATGATCTCGGCGCAGGCGCGGTACGCATCGGGGTCAATGATGTCAAGGTTCCCTTGTCGGGACGGATCATCATCGATGACAACATTCTCACCCGAGGCGGACGGGTCAATGCCTCGGCTTGTGGTGTCTTGCTCACCCATGGAAGCGACAATCAGATCACCCACAATGAGATTCACGATTTCTTCTACACCGGTGTCAGCGTCGGTTGGGTCTGGGGTTATGCGCCGAGCCCGTCTAAGCGCAACCTCATCGCTTTTAATCACATTCACCAGATCGGCCAAGGCCTGCTCAGTGACATGGGCGGCATCTACACCCTCGGAGCCTCCGAGGGAACCGTGGTCGCCAACAATGTCTTTCACGACATCGAATCGCACGGCTACGGCGGCTGGGCGCTTTACACCGATGAAGGCAGCACTGGGATAATCTTCGAGAACAACCTCGTGCGCGGCACCAAGACGGGAGGATTCCATCAGCATTACGGCAAGGACAACATCATCCGCAACAACATCTTCATCGAGGGTAAAGAGCAACAGTTGCAGGCGACCCGGGTCGAGGAGCATCTTTCTTTCCGATTCGAGCACAACCTCATCTGGTGGGCCAATGTCTCGCCCGCGCTGCGTGGACCCTGGGACAAAATCCGCTATGAATCGGGTTCCAACTGCTATTGGAATGCCGCCGGCAAGGTCGACTTCCTCGGGCATACTCTCGAGGCCTGGCAGAAGGCTGGCCATGAACAGGGCAGCCTCATTGCCGATCCACTTTTTGCCGCACCGGAACGCGGTGATTTCCGCCTCGACCCGAAATCGCCATCTCTAAAACTCGGCTTCCGTCCTTTTGATCCGGCACAGGCCGGAGTTCGAGGACAAGGCGAGTGGCGGCGTTTGGCCGCGGGGGAATGAAGCTGGACAAGGAGCTCGCGCAGGCTCATCTTGGTCACGGTTTGTTTTCCCTGAAACCTTGAAGGAATGCCCCCGATGCGCAATACCGCCAAGTTCGATGAGAAATACCAGCGAGATTGCCGCAATGATGAAGAGCTAGTGGCGCTCTGCCGTCAGGAGTGGATCGAGGATCGAGAACGGGAGCCGGATTTTTCCGGTCTGCCCTCGCCCCTGGCCAGTCTTCATTGGCGCGGCGGCTTGCCGCAGTTGCGGCTGGCGCAAAAGCTTGCGGGTAGTGACGATCTTGTCGATCGTCAGCTTGCTGCCGACATCGCCGGGCAATTGGGCTGGGACCAGCGTTTTGCCGACGAGCGTCGCGCCTTGCTCGGATCGTTGCTGGAAGATGCCGAAGAGGCCGTGATCCGCGCCGCCTGTTTCGCCCTTGGTCATGGCATGAGCCAGCCTTCGATGCTGGCGCGGCTTTCGGAGCTACGACACCATCCCGATGTGCGGATGCGGCGGGCTTGTGTCTCGGCGCTAGGTGGACTACAATCACTCGTCGCCGCAACGGATCTCAGCTGTTTGATGACCGATGTTGATGCTGATATTCGCAACTGGGCCACCTTCTACATGAGCAACTGTACCAGTGACGAGCGGCAGGCGAATTGGGTATTGCCGCTCTTTGTCGAACGAATCGAGAAAGACACAGATCAGGTGGTGCGTGGTGAATCCCTGCGAGGAATCTGGGAGAGGAAAAACCGCGCATTGGCTCGGGCTATGTGCCGCCAAATGTTGGCAGACGAAGAAGCGGATCTCCTCGTTTTTGAAACTGCTGGCGATCTTGCTGACCCCAGCTTGCTGCCGCTGCTGATGTCCTGGCAGGAACGCGGCGATCAGGGTTATCTCGAAGAAGCCATCGCCGCCTGTCGGGCGAGCTTGAAGAAGGAGCTGCGGATGCGGATTTCAGCTTTGAAACAGGGAGCGTCAAAATGCCGGAAGTGAGCGAGAGCGAGAAGGCCTTGATGCCGCAGATCGAGCGGATTCGGCGGAAGCTGGTCGAGTGCAAACGGCATGATTCAGGATTGAGCGTGTTCGGAGCCAACATCCATCGCTATCATGTCGGCCCATGTTTGGCAGAGGAGGGGATTCAAGCTTTTGAAGCGAAGCATCAGCTTCGACTCCCTGAGTGTTATCGGGCCTTCATCAAGTTTGTCGCCAACGGATCAGGACGGCCATATCGACCCAGAAAGGACACTTGTGCGGTTCAGGCAGCGGCTGGTCCATGCTACGGTGTATATCCGCTAGGGATCGACGATGATCTCGATTATGATCTGGAGAACTTGTTGAAAGAACCGTCTTTGCTTCATCCAGACATGAGCCCAGAGGAATGGGCGGAGATGGAAGAGTCTTCGATGGATTTATCGAGCTCGACTGAGCGCAATCGTCATTATGCGGGATTGATGACCATTGGCAGCAAGGGCTGCGCCTTCGTTCATGTCTTGATTGTCAGCGGCCCACACCGAGGCAGGGTGGTGCATATGTGCCTCGAAGCTGGCTGCCAAATACCGTCATTTGCACCTGAAGCCAATTTTCTCGAATGGTATGAAGCTTGGCTGGACAAGGTCTTGTCAACGGAAATCATTACTAAGACCTGGTACCAACGTTTTAAGGACGAAGTCTTCGGGTCTGGCAGGCACTAACCCTCACCTCACCACCCGGAATCCTGTGTACGAAGCTGCGAAGCTGTTCGGGAAGGGGTAGGGGACGGCCCATGCGGGCTCGGGGTTGTTGAGGAAGCAGGAGCCGGCGGAGAGGCGCTTGTCGTCGCCAGTAGGAGCGAGCCATTCGCGCAGGGAGCCGATGAGGCCGTGCAGGCCGTGGCCCGGGTCGGACTGGAGCTGCACCGGCAAGGGAAAAAGCAGCTGCAGTTCAGGCTCGGAATAGATCAACTGGTGACGCGACGGAGTCAGCTCGGGGACCTGAGTCAAAGCGGTCAGGCGCTGCCATTGGGCTTGACTCGGCAGGCGCAGACCGGCCCAGGTGGCGAAGGCGTCGGCGCCGCGCGGGATGACATAGGCGAGGGGCAGATTGGCGCTGCCGGGGAGAAGGGAAAAGAGCTTGCCGTCGAAACGGATCGGGCAGTTGTTGCCGCCATAGCTCGGGAGGCGGCTTTCGAGATAGAGCCAGGCCTCGCCGGAGCTGCTGTCGATCACCACCGGGGCGCCGCCGGGATACTGGCTGTCGGCGACCGTGATCTTGCCCTCGGCGAAGCGGACCTTGAGCATTTCGAAGTATTGGCCGCAGGTGACTTCGTCGCCGCTGACTTCGAAGGCGGCTTGGCCGTTTTCGGCGGCGATTTTGAGCCAACGCAGGGGCGTGGGAGACGATTCATCGAAAGCAGGAAGGCGGCGCCATTCCTGCCAGTCGAGGGCGCCGTCGCGGTCGAGATCGAGGGCGGGGAAGAGGGCGGCGGCGAAGGGGAATTCCGGCGCTTGGACGAGGAGGTCGTGATTGCGGTCGAGGCGGAGGAAGCTGCTGCGCGGCGTCAGCTCGGGCGGCGGGTTGCTGATCTTGAAGCGGCGCTGCAGCTCGACGAGCTGGGGCTGCGGCAGGTCTTGGATCTTCAGGTTGATCTGGGTCAGGGCGCTATTGGTGAGCAGGAGCGAGAAGTCGCGGAGGGCGCAACGCTCGAGGCCGAGCTGGCGCACTTTCAGGCTGCCGATGCCGTTGAGCGAGCTCAGTGCGCTACCGCCGAGTTCGAGACGATCGACCTGGAGGCCGTTCAGGCTGTCGAGGGAGCTCAGGGCGCTGTCAGAGAGGTCGATGCAGGTCCAGCGGAGCGGCGGCAGGACGGGCAGCGCCGTAAGCTCGCTGCCGGAGAAGTCGAGCTGGTTGAGAGGCAGCAGGGCGACGAAATCGAGGCGGCCGGGGATGTCGCGGCTGAGGTGCAGGCAAGAGCTGGCGGCGTCCCAGCGCAGGCGGCAGCGAGGGCTCTGGCGTCGGACCAGTTCTTCCACTGCGGCGAGTCGGGCTTCGAGGCTCATCTCCTGCTGCAACAAGTGGCCACAGGCGGCGGCGCGATGGCTCTCCGGCAGGCTGAGGATGAAGTCGGCGGCGGTCGCGGTCGACCAGCGGGCCTGGCGGGCGCGGTCGAAGGCGGCGAAGCAGGCGGGCAAGGGCGCGGGATGGCGCAAACGAGCGGGCTCGACCTGACCGTCGACGAAGAGCAGCAAGGCGCTGGAGCGGGCGTTGTCGGTTTCGCCGGAGTCGATCTGCCAGGCGACGCCGCTCTCGGTGACGGCGCTTTTCAGGTCGAGGCGGCTGAGGGATTCATCGGCGGCGCGGCGGTGCTCGCGGGCGCTGGCGGCGGCGAAGGCCTGGCGCTGGCTTTGCGCTTCCTGCAAAAGCCCGAGGGTTCGGCGGGCTTCGGCTTCCTTGCTCTGCAGCGAGCGAATGAAGATGACGAGGCAGAGGCCGAGGAGAATCAGCGCCGCGCTTGCGGTGAGCGCAATGCCGCGGTGACGCCGCAAGAGGAGCTTGAGTTGCTGCGCCGGGCCGGCTTCTTCTGCGGAGGGCGCAAAGCCGCGGCCCCAGGCCAACAGGTCGGCGATCATCGCTTCGACCGAGGTGTAGCGCTTCTCCGGACGGGTGGCGAGGGCCTTCAGGCAGATGGCTTCGAGTCCGCTCGGCACCGGCTCGGGCGAATGGCTAGAGGGCGGCGTGATTAAGCCGGCGAGGGTGCGACGACGCAGCTCTTCGAGGTCGTGGCTGCGCACCGGGGTTTCGAAGCAGAGGAGCTGGCAGAGCAGGGCGCCGAGGGCGTAGATGTCGGTGCGGGCGTCCTTGCGTCCCTTGGTGCCGAGCCAGGCTTCGGGAGCCATGGCACCGGGGGTGCCGCTGATCGTGTTCTTCTCGGGCTGGCGTCCGGAGGGGACGGAGTGGCGCAGCAGGTCGGGGTCGGTGCAGACTTCGTCGAGCACTTGGGCGAGGCCCCAGTCGCAGACCAGCACCTGGCCGAAGTCGCCGACGCGGATGTTCTCGGGCTTGAGGTCGAGATGGATGACGCCGCGCGAGTGGGCGTAGGCGATGGCTTCGGCGATCTTGAGCAGCAGGTCGATGCGTTCGGCGAGGGGGAAGCGTCGCATCGCTTCGGGCTCGCGTCGCTTCAGCTCGGCGAGGATTTGTTCGAGGCCGAGGCCGTCGATTTTTTTCATGGTGAAGAAGGGTCGGCCTTCGGCGTCGATGCCGATGTCGGTGACCGGGACGATGCCGGGGTGTTGCAGCAGGGCGGTGATGCGCGCTTCCCGCAAAAAATCCTCGATTACATCGGGTCCGGCGCCGAGCGGCAGCACCGCCATCGCCAGGTCGCGCGAGGTGGCGAGGTTGCGCACTTGCAGGATCTCTTTCATGCCGCCTTTGCCGATCATTCCCTCCCGGGCATAACGGCTGTCGATCTGGCTGAGCTCTTCCATCAGATCGCCCCCGCCAGTTCACAACGCTCCCCCAGACGCAGAGCCTGGCGAGCGAGATCGGAGAGTGAGGGGGGAGTGGTTTTCAAGTTTCAAGTTTCAAGTTTCAAGTTTCAAGTTTCAAGTTTCAAGTTTCAAGTTTCAAGTTTCAAGTTTCAAGTTTCAAGTTCATGGGTCGCATGGGTCGCATGGGTCATGGATTTCACCCAATCTCCTGATCCAGCCGGACCACTTCCTTGACCAGGGCGTTCTGGACGCGTTGGCGGTTGACGTAGGCGGCGTTGACGCTGATGCCCATGCGGGCGGCGACTTCGGGGGCGGCGAGGCCGTCCATGAAGAGC
>JAYTMY010000237.1:0-11061 GCA_043748535.1 Lentisphaeraceae bacterium
CAGAAAAGAAGCTCATCGAAATCCAAGAGGCGACCCGCCGCGCCCATCGCCCCTTCCTCGGCATCGAGCCCATCATCCGCCGCGTCACTCGCGCCCTCGGAAGTTAGCCGGTCGTTGAGCTCAACTGGCCTGATATGAGAAGCAGAACAAGCCGGCTGAAGCCGGTGCTACAAACTTGAGCTCAAAACGAGGTGGAAGGCCGAGATACAGGCCGTTGACCACTAGGCAGAAGCCGCACAAGAACCGCAGGCTTTGCGCTAGCCGCAGAGAGAAATTCCAAAGGATAAAAACAGGCCTTGATCCACTCAACAGGAATGATGTCAAGAGAAAAAAAACTTATCGATGATCGGAATCCACAAGCCCGGAAGCAAAAAGTAGATCAACATCCCTCCGACCAAAAGGGCTAGAAGGATGTTCATCGGACTTCGCGAGTTGCCTGCGACTGAGTCTTTCTGTTCGTCTCCCATCAAACGACGCTGATGCCGCTCTGGATCAGGATGTCGATGTCCTCGTTGCTGCTGGGCGTGGAAGGTGAAGCTGCCGACGAGGTCGATGACTTCGAAGCCGGTGAGGCGGCTGTGGCCAAGGGTGCTGAGGTCGAGGCTGACGCCGGAGGCGAGGCTCAGGGTGTCCTTGCCGAAACCAGCGTCAAGAATGAGGAAGCTGGGGGCTCCGATCGTCGCCAGATCGTCGTCTGCGCCGCTGGTCGCCGAGGCGCAGCCCGGTGTAGAGGCCGGCAATGAGCAGCGGCTCAAGGCCATTGTCTTGCTGTTGCGTTCTCCCGACTTGGCCCGCCAGCGCGTCTTAACCATTCATTAACAAAAACAACACTACAGATTGATCAATCACGGCAGATGAATTTCCTCTAGCGCTTAGTGTGTGTGGGTTCAACCTCAGCCTATTTAAAGAGTTCTCAATCACATGACCACCCGCCCAAAAGGTGAAGCTTACGTCTGGATCTGCGGCCTCGGTCTCGCCGCCGGTCTCAGCATCATTGCTTTCACTCTCGCCTTCATCGCCTGGAATGGCTGCTCCGCCTTCTGGCCGAAAGCAGTTGCGCAGTTCGAACTGAAAGCCGGCACCTCGCCTTTGCGCGGTGGTGACGGGCTTCATCTAGCTGGCGAAGTGATCGAGGAAAATGACAAGCAATACAAGATCTGGAGCGGCAACCGCGAGAGCTACGGCGACTCCTTCTTCTTCGTCGACAAAAGCGCCATCAACAAGCTGTCGTATCCTGCGGATCTGGTCATCGTCGAGCGTCAATCCAATCCGCGCAACTTGGCCTTGGCGACTAAATTGAAAAACGGAAACGAGGAGATCCTCGCTTCTTCCCCGGAATTCTCCAGCCGTTTGGACGCCGCCATTGCCCACGCCGCCGCCACTCGCCAGGAACTCGATAAGATCGATAACGGCGACATCTCTTTCATCGTCGTCGAAGAGAAGAAACTGCAGGTGGAAATCTACCACCTTGAACAAATCAAAGCCGACCCGAGCGCGGTCCGTAAACAACTGAAAGAGCTCGAGAAAAAGCGCGAGGCGATCGAGCCCTCCCGCGAAGCCCTGAAGCAGAAACTCGCTACCGACACCCTCTTTCTCAATACTGCTGATGGTCGGCCTCTCGAGATTCCTTGCGGCGACATCCTGTCCGTGCTGAAACCCAACACCCTCAGCACGGTCTCCCGAGTCACTTTGTTCTTCCATCGCTGGTATATGTTCGCCTTCGACAAGCCCCGCCAGGCCAACACTGAGGGCGGTGTCTTCCCGGCTCTCCTCGGCACCTTCATCATGACCATGATCATGTGCCTCGCGGTCACCCCCTTCGGCGTCATCGCCGCCCTCTACCTGCATGAATACGCCCGCCCCGGCCCGCATGTCCGGATGATCCGTATCGCCATCAATAACCTCGCTGGCGTCCCCTCGATCGTCTACGGCGCCTTCGGTCTCGCCTTCTTCGTCATCTTCGTCGGCGGCAATATCGATGACCTGATCTTCAAGGACTGGAAAGCCGCTACAGGCGAATCGGTCTTCGGCAAGGGCGGCTTGATCTGGGCCTCCTTGACGCTGTCAATCCTCACTCTGCCGGTGGTCATCGTCGCTACTGAAGAAGCCTTGTCGGCCGTGCCTCGCGGCCTCCGCGAAGGCGCTCTCGGTTGCGGAGCCTCGAAGTGGCAGGCGATCTGCAGCGTTGTTCTTCCCGCTTCCGTTCCCGGGATCATCACCGGCATGATCCTCGCCATGGCCCGCGGCGCCGGCGAAGTCGCTCCTCTGATGCTGGTCGGCGTGGTCAAGTCGACCCAAGGTATGCCGATCGATGGCCAAGCTCCCTTCATCCATGGCGACCGCCCCTTCATGCACCTCGCTTTCCACATCTATGACGTCGGCTTCCAGTCGCCCGACTCGATCGCCGCCCGCCCGATGGTCTTCGCCAGCGCCCTTCTCCTTCTCATCGTCGTCGCCTGCCTTAACTTCGCCGGCATCTTCATCCGCAACCACCTCCGCCGTAAATACGCCAGCGGCGCCTTCTAAACCAGCCAAGGTCTTCTCATGCCCCAGGAAAAATCGCTCATCCAGATCAGCAACTTCGACTTCTTCTACAGTCAGAAGCAGGTCCTCTTTGGCGTCGATTTGGCGATGCCGGAACGCTCCATTACCGCCTTCATCGGCCCGTCCGGCTGCGGCAAATCGACCTTGCTGCGCAACCTCAACCGGATGAACGATCTGGTTGATGGCACCCGCCACAATGGCGACATCACCATCAGCGGCTCGAGCATCTACGCTCCCAGCCTCGACGTCATCAGCCTGCGCCGCCGCGTCGGCATGGTCTTCCAGAAGTCTAACCCCTTCCCCAAGTCGATCTTCGAAAACGTCATCTACGGCCTCCGCATCGCCGGAGTCAAACGCCGCAGCGAGCTCGAAGAAGCCTGCGAAAAAGCTCTCCGCGCCGGCGCCCTCTGGGACGAAGTCAAAGACCGCCTCAAGGACTCCGCCCTCGGCCTTTCCGGTGGACAGCAGCAGCGCCTCTGCATCGCCCGCGCCGTCGCCTGCCAGCCCGAAATCATCCTGATGGACGAGCCCTGCTCCGCCCTCGACCCGATCGCCACCACCAAGATCGAAGAACTGATGCACGAACTGAAGCGCGATTACACCATCGTCATCGTCACTCACAACATGCACCAGGCCTCTCGCGTCTCCGATAAAACCGCCTTCTTCTACATGGGCAAACTGATCGAATTCAGCCCTACCGAAACTATTTTCTCCAACCCCCGCGAACGCCAGACCGAAGACTACATCTCCGGCCGCTTCGGCTAGAAAGGGGTTTTAAGGGTTTTAGGGCTTTTACGGGCCCCACTTCCAAGCTCTAAAACCCTTCCTGCCCTGCAACCCTTACAACCCCTAAAACCCCTAAAACCCCTGCCTCACAATGACCACTCACCTCCAGCGCGAAACCGAACACCTCAAAAACAAGCTTCTTGAACTCTCCGCCGAAGTCGAGCGCTCGCTCTCCTTCGCCGGTAAGTCCCTGGTCGACCTCGATGTCCGCATCGCTCGCGAGGTCATCGAAGGCGACGACCGGATCGACGAGGATGAAGTCAACATCGAAGAGGAATGCCTGAAAATCCTCGCCCTCTACCAGCCGGTAGCCGCCGATCTGCGTTTTGTCATCGCCGTCCTCAAGATCAATGCCGACCTCGAACGCATGGGGGACCTGGCAGTGAACATCTCTCGCTACGTCATCGAGATCGACAAGCTCGGCCGCGTCGCCGTTCCAACCGACTTCGCCGAGATGTGCCGTCGCGTCCAGACCCTGGTCAGCCTGAGCACGGAATCCTTCCTCCGCCGTGATGTCCTCGTCGCCACCGAAGTGCTTCGCCAGGACAAGGAAATCGACCGTCTCAACCTGAAGCTGATTGAACACATCCGCGCCGACATCGCCAAGCCCGGCGCCAATGTCAACGCCTTGCTGTATTTGTTCACCGCTACTCGCACTCTCGAACGCATCGGCGACTATGCCACCAACGTCGCGGAAGATGTCTTCTACATGGTCGAAGGCCAGATCATCCGCCACAAGAACCACGGCAACACGGAGAAGTAATCATGGCTTTGATTCTGGTCGTCGAGGATGAAGAAGATGTCCGGAACCTGCTCCGTTTTGTCCTCGAAAAAGAAGGCTTCCAGGTCGAAACCGCGTCG
Source organism: Lentisphaeraceae bacterium (assembly GCA_043748535.1). Classification (GTDB taxonomy): domain Bacteria; phylum Verrucomicrobiota; class Lentisphaeria; order Lentisphaerales; family Lentisphaeraceae; genus CAMCSH01. Next base: position 4,192 of record JAYTMY010000237.1, read on the forward strand.
ACTGGTACTGAAGGTCTCGACAAGGCTCTGCGCCTGTCGCCCGACCTCATGGTGCTCGACGGCATGCTGCCCGGGCTTGACGGCAACGACGTCGTCATGCGGCTGCGTCAAAATACCGCCGGCAAGCACCTGCCGGTCCTCATGCTCTCCGCCCGCAGCGACGAAAGCGACCAGCTGGTCGGCATGAAACTCGGCGCCGACGACTATGTCACCAAGCCTTTTTCACCGAAATTGGTCGCCGCCAAAATCAGCGCTATGCTGCGCCGCAACCAGCCCCTTGAAGCTAGCCAGGAAGACAACTCCGGTATCCTCCGGCATCGAGGTCTGGAAATGAATCCCGATGACCACTCGGCTTCAATCAACGGCCAGCCACTCAAACTCACCGCGGTCGAATACAAGCTCCTTCTCACTCTCTTGAGAAAACCTGGGCGAGTCTTCACCCGGGAACGCATCCTCGAAGCCGTGCGCGGCGACGATGTCATCCTCACCAGCCGCACCGTCGATGTCCATATTCTTGCACTTCGACGCAAGCTAGGCAGCGGTGGCGAGTTGATCGAAACCATCCGTGGCGTAGGATATAAAATCCAAGCGTGACCTCTTCCACCTTCAGCCGTAAAGAACCCCGGAATGCGCAGTGACCGACTCAATTTCTGGATTTTCAGGCGGCTCTTCCCGACTCTTGTCCTGTCGTCCCTGAGCCTGCAGTTTCTCTTTTGGAGCTTGCAGAAGGAGCGCAGTGCGGAAGAAGCCCGCAGGCTTTTTGCGAGCAACTGTCTCCTTGAGCTGGTCTCACTGGGACGCGATCAGCCCGACCTGCTGAAACTCGCCAACCAACTCGATCGGAAGACAGAGAGCCACGTGTCCTTTGTCATTGAAGAGGCCCAAGTCATCGCCGACTCCCGCTTCGACAAGCACCAACGCCCTTGGCTTGACTCCCAGACGAAAGCTGCCCTCGAGGGTTCGATCAAGGTTTCGGATGAACGCGATGTTTCCGGCGGTCAAGATCTGCGGCGCGCCTCGCTTCCCTTTGTTTTCGATGGGCGCACAATGGCAGCGGAATTTAGCCGGGTCATCCCCTCTCCCATCGCCAACCTGCAAAATCGGGCGCAGCGACTCCTGATCCTGGTTCTCCTCTCGGCTCTGCTCAGCGCCATCCTCACCCGCCTGATCAGCCAGCCCCTGCTGCGCGACATCTACCGCCTCGAACGAGATGTCGATGGCCTAAGCCAAGCAGAGCCGCAGATCAGCCAGCCGCAGTCCATTGCGGAGTTCGCAAAAATCAGCCGCGACCTGCAGGACAGCGACCGCTCCCTCCGTTATCGCCATCTCGACCAGCGTACCGAGCTCAATCAGGCACACTCGGTGATCTCCACCGTGCCCCGCGGACTCCTCGCCGTTGACGCCGAAAAATGCCTTCTGCACGCCAATGACCGCGCCTTCAGTATCTTCGGCGTCCGTCCGGCACCCCTCAACTGCGCCTTGATCGTAGCCATCCGCGACTCGGAACTGATCCGCTTGGTCAATCAAGTGCTGCGCCAGGGCAGCGCGGCGGAAAAAGAATTCACTATCCTGCGCAACGGCGAGGAACGCCAGATCCACCTCGTTGCCGTGCCGCTCGAACTGGGCGAATCCCGCCCCGACGGCGTCCTCCTCGTCATCGAAGACGTCACCGCCCTCCGCCGCCTTGAACAGATGCGCAAAGACTTTGTCGCCAATGTCTCGCACGAGTTAAAAACCCCGCTCGCCGTCGTTCGCGGCTATCTCGAGACCTTGCGTTTCTGCATCGAAGAGAAGGATTTTAGTCGCAGCCAGGAATTCCTCAGGGTGATGGAGCGCCAAGCTGAACGACTGAACACCATCATCGACGATCTCTTGACTCTCTCCCGACTCGAACAGGAGAACAATGCCGATCTGAAGACTGAATCCCAAGATCTCGGGACGACACTGTTGCTGGCTTCGGAGCTCTTGCGTGATGAAGCGGGGCGCAAGAACATCGTCATTTCCGGCGAGGCCGAGTTGCCCGAGATCGTCATCGCGGCCAAGCACACATTGCTCGAACAAGCCTGCCGCAATCTGATCGAGAACGCCATTCGTTACTGCCCGGAAGGTTCCCGCATCCATCTTGCCATCCAACGCAGCGAGCAGGAATTCCGGATCATCATCAGCGACAACGGTCCCGGCATCGCGCCGGAGCACCAGCAGCGGATTTTCGAGCGTTTCTTCCGGGTCGACAAATCTCGTGACCGCATTAACGGCGGCTCCGGCCTCGGACTTTCCATCGTCAAGCACATCGCGATCCTGCACAAAGGCAGTATCGAAGTTGATTCCGCCCTCGGCCATGGCGCCCGCTTCACTTTGCGCCTGCCGCGAAACTGAGGTTCCTTGGGTGGGCGCCTTTGTCTTGCGCCTGCTGCGCCCTAGGAGCGCGCCAGTCCGACACTTTGCGCCTGCCAAGCAAGAACTCACCGGCTCAAGCCGGGGATCTAAACTGGAGAACAAAACGTAGAATGCGTGACTCATTAAGGAGGTTGACGCCCACTATTGGATTCATGGCAGCGGCGCCGAAAATCACACTGCGTTAGGCAGGGGGACCACGATGAAAAGGATCACCAGCAGCCAATCTGAAGAGCTAAAATGAGTGTCGTGAAATACGCCCGCCGCAAACTTGGACAGTGACTAGCTAAGGAGCTCAAAGCTAGAAATGCGCAGCCGAATCGCAGGAGCGGTGAAATGGTTATTAATTCTGAGAGAATCTGTTATGAATTTTCATAAAGGCTCTCCTGGGCTTCGGTCAATCAGGCTCAGCGCCGCGGCAGCAGCCGACGCTTGCCGCTTTCCACCCGGCACAACACCGCTTGCGGTTTCAGCTCGCCGCAGCTGGAGCCTCGCAGTAGCTCGAGAATCGCGGCGGCGATGCGACCAACGGGGGTGAGGACGACGGGGGGGAGTTCGAAGGTTTTCATCATGGGCCTCCTTTTAGCTGCGGCTGTGAGTCCATTCTAGATTGCTTGCGGAGCGATTGCAAGAGCCAAGAATGTCATAGAGGGATTGCATAAAAATCACTGGCAAGGGGCGTGGAGTTGCCGATGGCGCTTGACTTCTGCCGCCTCCGGCGGAAACTTGCCTCGCAAAAATAATCTGTAAGGTGAAGCATGGCTCGTCGACCCCCACCCCCGAAAACCGGTTTGGAAGTGAAAATCTTCGGCAACTCGGTGTTGCGTCGCGTCGCGGCACCCGTTGCCGAAATCAATCAGTCGATTCGTGATCTCGCCACGCAGATGGTCAAGTGTATGTACGACGAAGAAGGCATTGGCCTCGCAGCGCCTCAGATCGGCGTCAGTCTCCGCATGTTTGTCATCGATACCCGGCGCGATCGTGAAGAAGGAGATCCCTTGCCGACTCCTGGCGAGCTGGCCTTGGAAGCGCAAATGCCTGTCGCCGTGATCAATCCCGAAATCACCTGGAAATCACCCGAGTCCTGCGATTTTTCCGAAGGCTGTTTGAGCATCCCCGGGGTCAATGGCAATGTCGTCCGTCCTACGCTCATCCGTCTCAAGGGAAAAACGCTCGCCGGCGAGGAGTTTGAATGGGAATGCGGCGGTCTCCTGGCTCGCTGCGCCCAGCATGAGATTGATCACCTTGACGGCATTCTTTTCACCGACCGGGCCGAAGAAGCCGACATGAAAAAAGCGGCGGCGCGTCTGGCCAAGCTGAAGAGCGAATCCGAGCTCCTCGAAAAAGCCCGGGGCAGCTGATTTGATCGGAATTTCATTCGAGCTTCTTTGACAAGCCGTTTCGCCACGGCAGTGTCAAGGCGGCAAAAAAAGCAACCAGGGTGAGCTTACATGAGCAGCGTTTCAAATCCGGAAATCTCCGTCATTGTCGCGGTCAAAAACGAAGAGGAGAACGTTCCTCTTCTCGCCGCTGAAATTGTCGCATCACTTGACCGCGCTAGTCTCAACTGGGAATGCCTGTGGATCAACGACGGCTCCACCGACACCACTCTTGAGCAGATCAACAAGCTGGCCGCCGCCAATCCTCGCCACCGCCTCGTCGATCTGGAAAAGAACTTCGGCCAGTCCGCCGCCATCGCCATCGGCTTCCGCGCCGGCAAGGCCGATGTCCTCGCCACCCTCGACGGCGACGGCCAAAATGACCCCGCCGATCTGCCCCGCCTCTATGCCCGTCTCCGCGAAGGTGGTCATGCCATGGTCAACGGCATCCGCGCCAAACGCCAGGACGATATCATCCGCAAGGTCTGCTCGAAAATCGCCAACGGCTTCCGCAATGCCCTTACCGGCGAAAGCGTCACCGACGTCGGCTGCGCCATCCGCGTCTTCAAGAAAGAAGCTGTGCTGAACATCCCGGTGTGGAAGGGGATGCACCGCTTCATTCCGACCTTGGTCAAAATGCAGGGCTACACCATCGACGAGATCCCGGTCAATCACCGTTCGCGTGAGCGCGGCGTCACCAAATACGGCATCAACAATCGTCTCTGGGTCGGCCTTGTCGATACCTTTGCGGTGTGCTGGATGAAGCGCCGTCTGGTCTTCCCGAAAGCTAAGTAAGCCATGATTGAGGCGTGCAAACGGCGGCCTGTTCTAGCCGTTCTTCTCATTGCTTGCTTCACTGCCTTTATTTTTCAAGGCAGCCGCGGCTTGTGGGAAACGACTGAAGGACGCTATTCCCTTTGCGCCAAGGAAATGCTCGAGTCTGGCAACTGGCTCGAACCGACGCTTTTCGGCGAGCATCACTGGACCAAGCCGCCTCTGGCTTATTGGTTGATGGCTGCCGGCATGAAGCTTTTCGGCGAAAATGCTTGGGGCCTGCGCTTCTTCTCCTCAATCGCCTTTGTTCTCACGGCCCTCTTGGCCTTTGATATCGGACGCCGCCTCTGGGATGAAAAAACCGGGCTTCTCTGTGGACTTGTCTATGCCAGCTGTCCCTTTGCCATCGGCGTTGCCAATACGGTTAACACCGACACCACTTTGGCCTTCTTCATGGGCGCCGCCATCTGGGCCTATGTCGGCGCCTTGACCACAGAGCAGCAGCGGTCCGGCGCATGGAGTTTTGCCTTTTGGAGCTTCCTTGGTCTCGCCTTTCTCACCAAGGGACCACCCGCGCTGCTCGTTCTCTTCGTCCCGGTACTGATGCATTTCTTCTCCGAGTGCCGCCCTAAAGCCGGTTTCTGGAGCCTGCCGGCCATGCTTCTGGGCCTCATCATCGCCGTCTCTTGGTACATAGTGGTCCTCGTCAAGAATTCTGATCTGGTTATCAAGAGCGACGGCGTCGTCTACCACGGCTTGATGAGCTATTATTGGAACAACGAAATCATCGGACGTATCGTCACTGGTCAGCACAAGCGCAACAGCGAATGGTATGGCGCCTTTGCGCTCTACATGCCGCTCTTCGCTACAGGTTTGGGTTTTTGGGCCTGGCCGCAATGGCGCTTTTTCATCCGCCGCCGCCTTTGGTCCTTGGCCTCCTGGAAGACGCAACTGAAGACTCCCGTCGCAGTTCTTTTCGCCGCGTGGATCATCCCCGCCACCGCGGTCTTCTTCCTCTCCTCCAGCCGCCTGCCCAACTACATCCTGCCGCTCTTCCTGCCCCTGGCCTTGATCGTCGGCCATGAACTCGCCGGCTCGCCGAATCTCTTCCGGCCACGCTTGATCCAGGCTTTTGTCGTCATCTTGATTGGATTGACAGTCTTCGGCAAGCTAATCATTTCCATTACTCATCGCTATGAAAGGCGCGACATGGCGCAGATCTACAAGCTTGTCGCCCAGTGGGACAGACCTCAAACCAGCCGCTTCTGCCTTTATGAACAGGAAGGCGAGATGGGCTTCGATTTCTACGCGCGAAGCGAGGTCGTCCGGGCCATGAAAAAGCCAGGGGCCAAGGTCGAAAAATATAAGGCCTACACCCTTGATGAAGTCCTGCGACTGTGGCAGGTCGATCCCTCACGCCAGGAGCTTGTCCTCGTCTTCCAAGGCAAGCGGCGCAACGAGGTCGATTCTGTTCTCGCTCGTCTGGGATTGAAGACTGTTGACGAAGAGACCTCCAAGGTGTGGACCTGCCTGCTCCTGCGCAAACCCTGAGCACTGACATCGGATGATTTGAGGCTATACTGGGCATCTCTCAAACACAGGAGTCAGCTCATGCGCATCACTCTCTCGATTCTCGCCCTTGGTCTGGCCGCTTCCTGCTCTTCCGCACCGGTTGCCGCCCCGCTTGCCAAGCCTGCCATCGCCGTCGATTCGAGCAGCGCCCATCCGGGCTGCCCGATCAGCCGCAAAGGCCTGCCGGTGGACCTCCTGCCGGGCGAACTCAAGATCGGCCAGAGCCTGAGCGCCGATGGCCTCCGCGGCCCCGACCTGAAGCCTTGGAAGACCGGCTTCACCGGCAAGCCCAGCCTGATCTGCGTCGCACCCTCCCTCGACACCGGCGTCTGCCAGGCCCAGGCCGAGGGTCTCGCCAAAGCCGTCCTGCCCGAAGGCTGCGGCCGATTCTTCGTCAGCCGCGACCTGCCCTTCGCCCAGAAGCGCGCCCTCGAAAACCTCAAGCTCAGCGGTGTCAGCGCCCTCAGCGACTACGACGCCGGCGCCTGGACCCAGTCCCTCGGCCTGCTTCAGGGCGACAATCACCTCGCCGCCCGCGCCGTCATCGTCACCGATGCCTCCGGCAAAGTCGTCTGGTTCCAGATCTGCCCGGAAGTCGCCCACCTTCCTGACCTCGAGAAAGCTGCGGTCGAGTTGAAGAAATTGGCGGAGAAACACTGACCCTTATGCGCGAGAGTCAGAACGTCGAATGGAAAGAGAGCTGGAGGGACGACTACCTCAAGTGGATCTGCGGCTTTGCCAATGCCCAAGG
>JAYTMY010000238.1:0-3757 GCA_043748535.1 Lentisphaeraceae bacterium
CGCGCTCAGCGCCCTCCAGACCCCGACCTGCCGCGACACCCTGCACCGCCAGATCGCCGAGGCCCGCCATCCCTCGCGTTTCCTGCCTCTGCTCAAGGCCTTCCCTGGTGCGACTTCGTTCCGGATTGCTTGCCGCTCCGGCATGCCCCTCCAGAATGATTTCGTTGTTGGCTTGATCACTCCCGATTGCGCCGAGGCGCTGATCGATGACGACCAAGTACAACAACTCTGGCGGGAGGACCATAAGCTCAGCAAGGCCGCCGCTGCCGCGATCCTCTACCACCAATGTCGCGAGTTCCCCGATCCCGGCCCGGAATGGCAACTGCCCGCACTGCGCAAGATCTATGCGGACGCCGCAAAGACCGACGATCTCGCCCCGCTCTTCCTTCCCGAGTTTCCGCCCGAGTTGCACCGCCGCCTCCGCCGCGAGATAAGCTTTGCGGCCGGCTCCGAGCTCGACCTCGCCAGCTTCGCCCGTGGCGAGGGCGCGAATTGGGTGACTTATTTAGAATCCAAACCGCTCTGGTCAGCTCTCCTAGGCAATCACGAAGAAATCACTAGGCAATTAAAAAGAGCCTTAGATCTGGGGCTAGACTTGCCACTAAACAAGATCTGCCAACGCGCCTTACAACAGGCCACACCAAAGCAACGGCTTGCCTGGATGAAATGCTGTCCGGAAATCATGAGTTTCATGACCGACAGCAGCTGGATCTGCCTGATGGAAGAGCCGGCACCCGGCCTTTGGGAATTCATGGGGGCAGAAAAAAAATATTACTTAGACTCAGATTGGCGGCGTAGCATCATCGATAGCCATCAGCAGCAAGTGACCTGCGATGAAGTAAGCGACCCTCCCGAGTTGGCAACCGCACCGCTCCCGGAGGATCTCGACACCCAGAAATTCGAGGAAGAGTGCGCAGCAATCACTGCAGCAGAAATGATGACCCGCCTCCGTCATCAATTCACCCAAGCGCAGATCCGTACACTCTTCCAATCCTTCCATTGTCCGCAGCTCAAGGTCCGCCATCTGACTGAGCTGCTGGGAGAGAAATACTTCTTCACGTCCATGCTATCTGATCATCTGCCGCCGCTCGATCTAGTCGACCTGCAGGCGATGCTCGCCAGCCCTGAACGAGTGCGACTCCTCTTCAACCGAATCAGCAATTGCAGCTTGAGCAACTTTCTGCCTGCCGCTCCTCTTGAGCTTCGCTCCCAGATGGAGGATTGGCTGTGGTCACAACCACTGGAACTGCCGCAAATGCAGGAACTGATCAGCTGGCTGGATGGCGACCAAGTCATTTCCCTGCCGCGACTTTACCGGCGTTGCGCCGCCAGCCTGACTGTCTATTTCGATGACACCCCGGATCCGGCAGTCTATCGATATCTCAACCCAGAGACGATCAGCCCGGCGTCAGTAAAATGGGCCTTTGCCCTCTCCCGTTATGAAAAACATCCCCTCCAAGAAGTTCCTTTGCACCCGGAGCTCCTGCGCTTCCTCGACCGTCTCGAAGCGGATGCCCAGGCACTTCCTATCGATAGCTTGCCCATTGCCCTCGAGCTCCTGCACCGCTGTCGTCCAGATTCTCCCGGTCGCGCCAAACTTCTCCGCCGCCTGCTGCGAGCCCACCATCCGGTGATTTTAAGTCGCTCAGATTATGCGGGTGACCATCTCGATCCCGCTCACTGGCTGCCGCCGGACTTCCGTCCCAAAGCGCAGGATCTGGTCGACCTCGCTCTCCTCAACAAGCTCTGTCCAGACACTCTTTCAGATGCTTATCGTCGGCTCATCCCGGCTGCAGCGGCAAAGGATTTGGCGGATGAAGACCCTGCCTTCGACCAGGCCCGGCGCCAAGGTGATTCCCCGCTGTTGGAGCAATGTTTTCAGCCCCCAGCCCATGAAGCTTTTCGCGACACCGATTCGCCCCATTCACTGCACTATGCAGTCGGACTGCTGCACCGTGGCTATCCACTTCCCCCCGAGGCCTTCGCCAAGCTGCTCGTCACGGAACACGGGACCGGAGCTCAGCTCACCCTGCTCCATGCCGCCTGCACTTACCCTCCCTTGGCTCCGGCAGTCCGCCAGCATCTCCTCGACTGGCTCGCCTCGCCAAGCTTCCGCGAGGTCCTTTTCCTCGACGAAGGGCGCTCCTGCCTCACGGAAAGAGACTTCTACTTCGATGCGCAGGGGATTTTGGCTGGGCCCGAGTCCTTGATGAATGAAGTTTATATCGCATCGCCTCGAAACCGGCTGATGCTGGAAACGCCCGAGCTCGAGACCTCCCGCGTCCAGATCTGGCGAGCCCGATGCAAGGCGGCTAAACGCCTCAGCCCGCAGGAAAAAGAAGCGCCGATTTACCGTGAATTGCTGCCCCTGCCGCCCCTGCCTAGCCTAGAGAAATGGGAGGAGGAAAAGAAGGTTTATTTCCAACGACGCGACAGCGCTATCACCGCCAAACTCGCCCGACTGCCGATGTCACTCCTCGAAGACTTTGCTTGCGAGGCCCAAGCCCAGGTCCCTAAAGCCACCTGGTGCCGCCTCGTGCTGGAAGCGCTCGACCAAGGCCCCTTCGAAGAACGCCAAGTGAAGCTGCTTCGCATCTTGCCCAGTGAACTCAAAAGCACCCTGAAACTGCCCCTGATACCGCACCTTCGCCTCTCCTGCTTTCTGGGATTGGAGCCGAAAAATGCCGTCCCCAACTGGCTGCAAGATCGTCTGTCTCTCTCTCCTCAGGACTTTAGACTAGTCACGGAGTGCAGTGCTGCGGACTCTCAATACCATTGGGAATACAAATATCAGCCCACATGGCACCATGGTACGGAATTCGTGCCGATGAATTCGCCCTCGTTGATCTTCCGTGAATCTCGAGCCTACGCGATCTTCGCCGATGGCCGCAGGATTGAGCTGGAAGTCCCGATCGATTCGCTTCGTCGTTTTTCCGACGACGACCTCATCGCTATTGACCCCAGCCCGTCTCAGTTGCGTCTCCATCAGCTGCGAAATTTCAGGGGCGATGAAGCCGAAGACTACCCCGCCGTCCTCGCCGCCCTGCGCCATCCCGACGCCGGTCTTGCCGAGCTGCAGAAAGCCATCGCCTACTTGCCCGACGACGAAGCCTGCTGGCCGCTCTATCGCGACTATCGCAAGGCTAAGCTCGCCCTCTACCAACGCCTCGGCGAGCCCGCGCTCGCCCTGCCTGCCCTCCTCGACCTGCCCGATGCGCAGCTCCTGCCGCTGATCCGCCGCCAGCTCGCCTCCCTCGGCCAAGAGGCTCGCGCCAAGGCGGAAGAAATCCTTGCCAAACCCCGGCCCGATACTGCGGCTCTCGTCGATCTTTTCCGCCCCGCTGCTGCTCCGACTCAGGAGCCCAAGCCGCCAGCCCCCGAAGTTCTCGACCCCGACGAATGCCGCGAGCCGGAAGCGGCTAGCCCCGAAGCCCCCGAAGTCCCCGAAGTCCCCGAAGTCCTCGAAGACGACTCCCCTCGTCTCTAAAAACTACAAGGCCCCCCAATGATCCCCGCCACACTCTCCCTCGCCCTCCTCCTCGCCCTCCTCCTCGCCCAAGCTGCCGAAACACCGCCGCTGATACCGGTCCCAGCCCTCGCGCCGGCCACCCTGCCCGCCGGCTACCGCGAGGCGCTGCAGCAGCTCGACGCTGATGAACTCAGCGCCGCGGACATCGGCGACAAACTGACCGCGCTCAGCGCCCTCCAGACCCCGACCTGCCGCGACACCCTGCACCGCCAGATCGCCGAGGCCCGC
>JAYTMY010000239.1:0-12495 GCA_043748535.1 Lentisphaeraceae bacterium
CACCCATATTTGCATCGTTAAATAAATATCTTGGCAGAAGCACCTGAATCCCCTCATGCTCCACCTCTCCCTCAGCCCCTCCCGCCAGCTCCACCTCAAAGAAATCGAGGGGGAGTCGCTGTGGCCGGAAGCGAGGCAGCAGAAGGCCCTGCTCAAGGCCTTCGCGACCGGTCCGGGCGAGCTCCTCCTGGAACTGGCTTCCGAGGATGCCTCAGCTTCGCGCCCCCCCGAATTCTCCTGGCTGGCGAGCTTCGGCCGGACGCTGCTCGGCGAGCTCTGCCATCGCCAGGACGCGACCGTCCCCGCCGAACTCGACCCGCCCCCCGGTTGGCTCGACAAACAACACGCCGCCACCCCGCCCTTCGCCGGCGCTGAATATGCCGAGCCGGAATGGCTCAGCCTGTTGTGGAAGATGACTTTGCGGGCCGCGCAAGAGCAGCAAGCCGCCTCCGAGCTCGACCTCGCCGCCTGGCTGCGCTCCCTCGGCGGCTCCTGGGGACGCATCGGCCGCGTCTGGTTTCACCTGGCCGAAAACCCCAAGGGTGGCGAAACCCGCCCCTTCGCCTTCATGGCCACCTACGCCACCGGCACCGTCACCAACGGCCGCCTGCAATTCCGCCCCCTCGGCAAGGCCCTCGAAGAATTTGCCGGAGCTGGACAAAAAGCCGCCCTCTCCAAGCTGCTCGCCACCGTCGCTGCGGCAGCCGCAAAAATCCCTTGGGTCCAGACCCTGCTCGACTCCGGCGAGATCTTCCAACCCATCCTGTGGAGCCGCGACGAAGCCTACGCCTTCCTCCTCAGCCAGGAGTCCCTCGAATCCTGCGGCGTCATGACTCAATTGCCGCAGAAATGGCTGCGCCGTCCCGCCAAGATCCAGGGCAGCGTCTCAATCGGCACCGCGACCGATAAATCGCAGCTCGGTGCTCAGGGACTGATCCACTGCCGCTTCCAACTCGCCCTCGATGGCTCCCCCCTCAGCCGCGATGAAGCGGCGGAATTGCTCAAGGGCCACGACGGCCTCGCCCTCATCCGCGGCCAATGGGTCCAGATCGACAAGGCCGCCCTGCAGAAAATCATGGACGAGTGGGACGGCAAGGCCGCGGACGGCATGAGCCTCAACCAGGCGCTGCGTTTACTCGCCGCCGATGAGATCAATCCCTGGCTGAAATTCGACGCTGGCGAGTGGCTGCAAGAACGCCTGAGCGCCCTCAGCGGCGAACAGGAAAGCGAGTGGTCTCCCCCCGCCGGCCTACGAGCAAAACTTCGCCCCTACCAACAGCGTGGCGTCGAATGGTTGCGCACCCTCTGCCAACTCCGCATCGGCGGCTGTCTCGCCGACGACATGGGCCTGGGCAAAACCCTGCAAGTGATCACCCTGCTCGCCCACATGAAGGAAGACCCCGCCCTGCTTGGCAGCGCCCCCGCCCTGGTCATCGCTCCTACCTCACTGCTCGGCAACTGGAAGGCCGAAATGGCGCGTTTCGTCCCCGCCCTGACCTGCCACCTCGCCCACGCCGGCTACGACGGCCTAAACAAGCCGCCGCCCGGCATCGATGTCGTCCTCGCCACCTACGGCGGCTGCACCCGCCTCGTGTGGCTCAAAGAAGGACCCTGGAGCCTCCTCGTCCTCGATGAAGCCCAGGCGATCAAAAACCCCTCCAGCCGCCAAGCCAAGGCAGTCAAAGATCTCCCCGCGACTTGCCGCATCGCCCTCTCCGGCACACCCGTCGAAAACCGCCTCGGCGATCTGTGGTCCCTCTTCGACTTCCTTAACCCCGGACTCCTCGGGCCGGCCAAGGAGTTCTCGACCCAGGCCAAAATCATGGCCGCCTCGCCCACCGGCTACGCCCCCCTGCGCCGCCTCATCTCGCCGTGGATCCTGCGGCGCATGAAGACCGATAAGAAGATCATCGACGACTTGCCCGACAAGGTTGAAATCAAGGTCCAAGCCCCGCTCAGCCGTCTCCAAGCCGCCCTCTACCAGCAGGCCATCGACGAAATGGCGCAAGAGCTGGAAAACGCCGAGGGCATCAAGCGCAAAGGACTGGTGCTGAAATACCTGATTCGTTTCAAGCAGATCTGCAACCACCCCGACCAGTGGTTACGTCAGGGCGACTTCAAAATGGGCGATTCCGGCAAGTTCGGCCGCTTGATGGAACTGGCCGAGGAGATCGCCTCCCGTGGCGAAAAACTCCTCGTCTTCACCCAGTTCCAAGAGATGACCGAGCCCCTCGCCAAATTCCTCGCCACCATCTTCGACCGCCAAGGACTCGTCTTGCACGGCGGCACCCCGATCAAAGATCGCAAAAAAATGGTCGATGCCTTCCAAGCCGACGATGGCCCGCCCTTCTTCGTCCTCTCCATCAAAGCAGGGGGCACCGGCCTCACTCTCACCGCCGCCAATCACGTCGTCCACTTCGACCGCTGGTGGAACCCCGCCGTCGAAAACCAAGCCACCGACCGCGCCTTCCGCATTGGCCAAAAGAAGCAGGTGATGGTCCATAAATTCCTCTGCCGCGGCACTCTCGAAGAAAAGATCGACGCCATGATCGACGACAAAAAAGCCCTCGCCGAAGCCCTCGTCGGCGACGCCACAGCGGATAACTCGCTCAGCGAAATGAGCACCGACGAGCTTATGTCCTTGGTCAAGCTCGATCTCGGCCAGGCGCTGGCGGAAGAGCTCTAAAACACGATCTATACCAGGAATCAGGAGCGAACGATGAACTTCGAGAATCTCAGCAATGACCTTCAACTCGCAACCAAAATCTTCGGCGATGACAGTACAGGCAAGAAATCGCCCGTCAGTGTACTCGGCCACGAAATGAATCGCACCCAGCCCATCTACATGGAGACGATACGCAGCTTCATCATGGCAAGTGGGGATCATTTTGCCGCATCGTGGATCATGAGAACCGTCCTCATCGCTTGGCATGCGGTGGTCAAAGCCAACCGTTGTCAGCTCCCCCGCGCTTCTGCCGAGGACATCAACAGGAATCTCATGGACTTCGTCTCGTTTTACAGGTATTACCAAGGCGAAGATCAAGCCGAGGAGAAATCAAAAATTCAATTCTTTCGCTGCAAGGAGCTGGAAGATTTCACCTGTTTTCGCATTTGCCGGCTCAATGAAGACTATCCCCCCGGAACCGCACCTCTCGCTGCGCCGCTGATTTTCGCCCTGATGAAAACCTTCGACGACGCTATCTTTGCCCACCAATCCAAATCCAAGAAAACCTGATCATGCCCGCCCCCTCCACCACCTGGCCCCAGCTCCGCAAAGCCCTCGCCACCCTCGACCCGAAAAGCCTCGACGCATTGCTGCGTCAGCTTCACGACGCCAACTCCAGCAACCGCGAAATGATCCTTCGGGCCTGTAAAATCGGCGACGGCGCCGAACTGATGGAAGAGTGTCAGGAGAAAATCTTCAAGGCCTTCTCCCCCCGTAAGCTCGATCTCGCTTCCGGTCGCGCCGCCATCCGCGACTACACCAAGGCCACCAAGGACCTCAAGGGCACCGCTAACCTCCTCCTCATCTATGTCGAGGAAGGCACCACTTTCACTCGCCACTACGGCGATATTGACAGCCGCTTCTACAACAGCCTCGAAGCGGCTTTGAAGGAATGCGTCAAGCTGCTGCGCGACAAACTCCCCGGCGCTTATCCCGAGTTCAGGGAGCGCTTCCTCAGGCTCGTTCTCCGGTCTGAGAAAATCGGCTGGGGTTACCACGATGCCATCTGCGATCTGCATCAAGAACTCGAACAGCATTGCAACCCTCCACAAGCTTAAAAGGCCACCTTATGCCCGCCAAATCTCCGGCCAAAAAATCTGACTGGAACAAGGTCAAAACAAGCTTGGCCGCCTACCCCAAGGCCGAGCTGCTCAGCTTGGTTAAGGACCTCTTCGAAAAGAACGCCGACAACCGCAACTTCATTGAGGCCCGCTGCCTCCCCAAGGTCTCCGGAGGCGCTTCACTAGCCACTTATCGCGCCAAGATTCTCGAGCAGTTTGAAGCCCGGGTTTCGCCCAGCGGACGCCGTAGCTTGCCGCCAATGATTTTGGCCGAGGCTCGCAAGGCGGTCAGCGACTACCGCAAAGCCACCTCAGACGCGCCCGGCATCGCCGAGCTGATGGTCACTTACCTGGAGTGTATCTCGAGCAAAAACGCCGCCACTGGCGGCAATGATGAACGCTTCGCCAACAGCCTCCACACCGCCAAAAAGGAATGTGCCGCCTTTTTCAAGAAAACCGGGCTGGCGCTCTACCCCCAATTCCAAGCCCGCCTGATCAAAGTCCATGCCAGAAAAACCCTTTGGGGCTCATGGGACCGCGACGACGAAGACCCGCTCGAAATCATGCTCCGGGAATTCAAAGCTTTGCCGCCAGAAGAAGATTGAGGCTGCAAGTTCACCCACCGGCAACTGCGGCCCAATTCCCCCCGAACCAACCTCACTTAGGTTTAGTCAGCACCCGCCAATGGAGTCTTCATGAAACGTGACCCACATCAAACCTTCGGCTCGGCCCTTGCACGACTGATGGAATCCGCAGAAGAAAAATGGCCCGACCAGGACCCCGACCTCATCTTCGACGCCATTGGATCCTTATGCGAAACCTTTGATATCGCCTACACTGACACTGGCCTTCCTTGGCCCAAGCCAAGTGCATCTCCCGACGGCTGCCTCCTCCTCAAATGGCACAAAAATCCCCTTCTCGTCCGGATTCAACTACTGGACAACAAAGCCCTGATCACTTACCCGAAATCGCCCACCCATCCTGAATTCCAGTTTTCTTGCGCTATCGACGATCTTATCGGCTGGAACGAGTTCCTCCGTATCCTAACTCACTACCTTCAACAACCATGCCCCGGAAAATAACCATGTCCAACGACTCCTCCTTCAACGACTTTCAGCACGCCATCGTCCTCAAGGCCACCATCGACGGCGGCATCAAGATCAGCAACAAGGACGGCAAGACTCAACATCATCTTGAAATTCTTCAGTGCGAATTCCCCGATGTGCTGCTCGAGGTCTACCACAACAATCACAAATACTTCGCCGAGCACGGCATCACCAAGTTCAAGATCACTCTCAACGAGGTGACCGAGCCCATCGCCTTAATCGCCGCCATGCTGCCCGGCACGATCATCGAAAAACTGACTCTCGACCCCAAGCGCGGCTTGATCGTGCAAGTCAAGGGCAAAGAGACGCTCTTCCAAATCCGCCGCTACGCCGCCAAACACCTCGCCCGCTGAGCCACCTATGTCGACCAAATCCGTCAGTTGGCCCAGACTCAAGAAATTCCTTCTCAAGCTCAAGCCCCAGGATCAGTCCGAGCTGATGCGCAAGCTGTATGACCTCAACTCCCCCAACCGTGAGCTGATGCTCCAGGCCTGCGGCTTGAGCCAGGGCGAAGGCTTGCACGAGGAGTGTACCGAAAAGATCCGCAAGGCCTTCGATCGCAAGCTCAATCTTCTCGCCTCCCGAGCCGCCATCGACGAATACATGAAAACCACGCGAGACCCCGTCGGCACCGCCAAACTCCTTCTCGTTCATGTCGAGGCAGGCATCCAATACGCCCGCTTTAAAGGCCAGATTCCCAATATCGACAAGACCCTCTCCAATAGCCTCGTCGCCGCTGCCCGCGAGGCCTGCCGCCTGATCAGATCTCAAGACGCACGTGCGATTCAACAAGTCCTGGAGATCATCGAGAGCACCCGCTCTATCATCGACGAACTCGACGGACCTCTGCTCGCCACCCTCGATCAACTCAGCGAAGATCTCGAAACCCTCCTGCAGCAGAAGGATTGATCCATGTCCCGTTACTCCTCCTACAGCCAATACCCCGCCTATGTCAGCAAAGCCGAAAAAGAAGCCAGCGCGAAAAAGCGACTCGCGGAAGGCAAGGGTGCCTACGAACCGGTGACCGCTACAGGACGAAAATTCACCGTCAACTTCTGGGGCCAAGCCTGGGAGAAGCAAATCCTGTCCTTCCAGGATTACGCCAACCGCCTCGAACGAGGCCGCAGCTACCTGCGCGCCGGCTCCGTCGTCCACCTCGGCATCAGCCAAGGCGAGATCGACGCCAAGGTCAGCGGCTCCAGCCTCTACGTCATCAAAATCAAGATCAAACCCCTCTCACCCGAACGCTGGGCCGATTTAAAGAAACGCTGTGGCAAGGGCATCGGCTCGGTGCTCGAATTGCTCCAGGGCAAGATCTCCACCGAAGTGATGAAAGAAGTCACCGACAACGCCCACGGCCTCCTGCCCTTGAACTCCGAGATCACCAAGTCCTGCTCCTGCCCCGACTCCGCCTCGCTCTGCAAACACCTCGCCGCCGTCTTCTACGGCATCGGCGTCCGCCTCGACTCCCGCCCCGAACTGCTCTTCACCTTGCGCGGTGTCGACCCCACCGAACTGGTCAGCCAGGACCTGGTCAGCAATCTCACGGGAGCCTCATCGACTCGCCGCGTCGATGACGATCTATCCGCCCTTTTCGGCATCGATATGGAAGACGAAGCGCCGCCCGCAAAATCCGAGGCCGCCGCCAAAATTGCGCCCGCCGCAAAAGCCCTCGCCGCGAAAAAGCCCAAAGCTGCGCCCACCGCAAAAGCCGCCGCCCAGAAGAAACCCGGACGGCCGAAGAAGACTGAAGCTGCGCCCACCGCAAAAGCCGCCCAGAAGAAGCCCGGACGGCCGAAAAAGACTGAAGCTGCGCCCACCGCAAAAGCCGCCGCCCAGAAGAAACCGAAGCTCTAAGCCTTCATTCACGCTCAATGCCGTCACGGAGAATCCCTTTGTCCAACTACCGCATCCCCGCTTCCGTCACCGAATGGATGGGCCTTGATTTTAATCAGAAAACCGCCATCGCTAACGCCTACCGCAATCATCCCGCCGTGGTCGCGTTGCAGGTCGAGGAACTCTATCTCAAAGCTAAAAAAGCTGGCGCCAACTTCTGCAAAATTGACAGCGTCATCGATCGCCAAATCGTCGACTTCGCCGTCAGCGACAACAAAGGGCGTCGACTCGGTGTCCTCAATACCCTCACTCAGATGACTTATTCCGACATCGCCCTGGCCGACGCCATCATGCTAGCGCAAGCTCGCAAATCGCCGACTTGGATGGCATCTTTCATCTCTCGTCTCCCTGGGCTTCCCGACAGCGAGTGGGCTGCTGATCAATGCCTGACTCGCGCCGGTGAATCACACGGCAGCCCCTTGCCCAGCAGAGGCCCCGTCAACGAAGACGAAGCCCGGCAATTCCTCGCCGAAAAAACCGTCGCATTAGAAGTCCAGGCCAAGAAGAAAAACACCGCCTCCTGACTCGCAAGTCACGAGTTGGCCATTTTGAGCTCAAGTTTGTAGTCCCGGCTTCAGCCGGAAGAGTTCGCATGGTTTGTAGTCCCGGCTTTAGCCGGAAGAATTCGCATGGTTTGTAGTCCCAGCTTCAGCCGGAAGAGTTTTTGTTGTGAGCACAAACAAGAAGAAGAAACCAGCCGGCTGAAGCCGGGACTACAAACTTTAAACAAGAACGACATGGAGCATCACTCCTGATCCCAATCGAGACGCAGCACCGTGTCGCTTTTCGGATCGCCGCCGTCATCGCTCAGATCGCCGTTGCGATTGATCGAGTAGACAGCCCGTTTGGCTGGCAGGTAACGCAAGGGCTTGCTGTCGCCGGGATCGAGTGGCACCGCATCGAAATAGCGGGGGACCAGCTCATCGAGTGTCGCAGGCAAATGACCAGAGTCGAGTTCGTAGAGGCGCAGCGCCGCAAGGGTGCGGACCTGACGGTCGCGGGCGATGGCGATGCACATTTTGGAGCTGACGTTTCCGAGAGCAGGTATCATCATCTTGAGGTAAACTCGGCCCGCGAAATTGGGGCGAAGGAAAAAGACGACACCTTTTTCTCCAGCATAAACGAGGAGTTTCTCATCCAAGTCGTGACTGATGATTTTTATAGCGGCAAAATCCTTGGCATCACAAGCTTGCAGGAGCAAGCGCATGAGGTCAGCTTCGCGATTGAGGGTCTGATTGGGTTTAAGGAAGAGGCGTTTGGGTAGATAATCAAAGACTTTTGGCAGCGCGGTTTGACTTGCGGGTTTGCTTTGTATATCTGCCAGCATCGCCTCAAAATAATGGCAATCAGACTTGTAGCCTTGACGCAAGGCTTGCCGCCAAGCCAGATCTTTATCTTGAGCCGAGCTCAGGCGTTTCAGGATTTCGCGATCGGCGCAAACCGCTATGGCCTTCGCCTTGCTGCTGTTCAGGATGCCGCTGATGGCGATGCAGACGAGATGATGGATCAAGTTGTCGGTCTGCTCGTTGCTTTTGTCCAGCCAGGCCTCTCCTGCGGCCAGGAGGACCAGCGCCTCCTCGGGTTTGCCGCTGGCCGTCAATAAATTGGCTTGCTGGGAGATGGCATTGGTCGCTTCTCGTGCGGCCCCAAGTGCAGGCAGATAGGTCGAAGCGGCGGAAGCGCCAGGCGCTGGGATGCTGCGGAAGTAGACGCCGGGTTTGAGCAGGGAGTGCAGTTCGGCCATGGCGGCGGCATGTTTGTCGAAGATCGGCTTGAACTGGATGAGGAAATCCTCTCGACTGAGTTTGGAGGTGAGATTCTGTCTGTCCTTGTCGCGGATAAGTGGATCCAGCGTCGTGCTAGTTTGAAGCTTGAGGACGAGGTTGTCCTTCGGATCACTCGACGGTAGGATCAGCGCGAGGTCGCTGCGATCTTCGAGCTTGTCGTCTTTGCAATAGATCAGCCCAAGCGCCAGGGCCAAAGAAACGAAAGCGATGAGGTAGATCAGCTTGCGAGCTCGCGGGGTGTTGGGAATTTCAAGCATAAAAGCATCTCCGGGGATATTGGAGATTAAGGCCGCGGCACAGGGAGGTCAAATGCGGACTGCCGAGATTGTTCGTTTTGCTGCGTTCTCCGTAAAAAACAGCTTTTGTCCTTCCGTGTTCTCCGTGCCTTCCGTGGTGAATTTGCGCTTGCTGCTTCTGCGGTGATTTCACCATCGCCACCTTGAGAGAAAGGGCTTTCGGAGTTCACTTGGGAACTGAATTTTCCGCTCTGAATCTCAAGCTACTCAAGGCCTCCCATGAAACTCAGCATCTTCATCCAGCGTCCGGTGCTCGCCATCGTCATGAGCCTCTTTGTCGTCATTGCCGGCCTCGGGGCGCTAGGGCGTTTGCCGATTGCGCAATACCCCGACATCGCGCCACCGATGGTTCAGGTCCGCACGGTCTACCCCGGCGCCTCGGCGGAAGTGGTCAACGCCAACGTCGCCAGCGTCATCGAAAACGCGGTCACCGGGGTCGAGGATTTTCTCTCCATGCAAGGCGGCTGCACCTCAAGCGGCGCTTACAGCCTGGATATCAACTTCCAGATCGGCTCGAATCCCGACAAGGCGCTGATCAACATCAACAACCTGATTAAACAGGCGGAAGCGAAACTGCCGCAGGAAGTGCGGCGCCAGGGGATCACCGTCACCAAGGGCACCTCCGGCTTCCTCATGGTCGTCGCCTTCACCAGCCCGGATAACAGCCTCAGCGATCTGGCGGTGTCGAACTACGTCACCCTCAATATGCTCGACCGGGTGAAACGGATCAAAGGGGTCGGCGAAGCCCGCATTTTCGGCGCCAAGGATTACGCCTGCCGCATTTGGCTGCGCCCTGAGGCCTTGGCGCAGCACGCCGTCACCGTCGACGACGTCCGCCGCGCGGTGCAGGCGCAGAACAACCAGTTCCCCGCCGGCAAGATCAACTCCCAGCCGTCAAAGCCGGGAGCCGAGATCGCGATGACGGTGATCGCCGGTGGCCGCCCGCAGACTGCCGAGGAATTCGCGGCCATTGTCGTCGCCCGCGGCGCCAACGGCGGCCTACTCCGCCTCGGCGATCTCGCCCGGGTCGAGATCGGCTCGAAGGATTACGATTTCGCCGGCACCAGCAACGGTCACAGCGCCGCGATGATGGGGGTCATGCTGCAGCCCGGGGCCAACGCCCTTGATGTCGCCGATGCGGTCAACGCCACGGTCGACGCGATGCGGCCGGAATTCCCCGTCGGCCTCAGCGCCAAGGTGACTTACGAGACCTATCAATTCATCCGCATTTCGATCCGCGAAGTGATCAAAACCTTGGCCGAAGCGATGCTTCTCGTCACCCTCGTGGTTCTGCTTTTCCTGCAGAGTTTGCGGGCGACGCTGATCCCGATCCTGGCGGTGCCGGTGTCGCTGATCGGCACCTTCGCACTGATGCATTTGCTCGGTTATTCGATCAACACCTTGACCCTTTTCGGCATGGTCCTGTCGATCGGCATCGTCGTCGACGATGCCATCGTGGTCCTGGAAAACGTCGAGCGCATCCGTCATGAGAAGAAGTGCGGTATCCGCGAGGCGACAACCTTGGCGATGGAAGAGGTGACGACGCCCATCATCGCCATCGTCCTGGTCTTGATGGCGGTGTTTGTGCCGGTGTGTTTTGTCGGTGGCCTCACTGGTGAACTTTACCGGCAGTTTGCGGTGACCATTGCGATCAGCGTCTTCATCTCCGGCCTGGTCGCCTTGTCGCTCACGCCTGCCCTTTGCGTTCAGTTTCTCGATCGTCCTTTGAGTCCGCCCGCCGCGCCTTTCCGGCTCTTCAACCGTTTCTTCGACGCCTGCCGTGAGCGCTACGGCCAGGCGGTCGGCTTCTTCCTCAAGCACAGTTTCATCGGCGTGACCTTGTTCTTCGCCATGCTGGCGGCGACTGCTCAGCTGTGGAAAACGACGCCGAAGTCGATGTTGCCGATGGAAGACCAAGGCTATTTCATCTGTTCGATTTCCTTGCCGGAAGGCGCGACCCTTGATCGCAATCGCGCCGTCATCGCCCAGCTCGGCGAAATCGTCAAACAGATTCCCGAGATCCAGCACTTCACCGCTTTTGCCGGCATGGATTTCGCCAACGGCGGCGTCTTCCGCGGCAATGCTGGCTCCTGCTTCTGCGTCCTCAAACCCTGGGATGAACGCCAGCGCAGCGCCGATGAAATCATCAAGGACTTCACCGCGCGGACCATGGGCATCCAAAACGCTGGACTCTTCATCATGAATCCGCCGCCGATCCGGGGTCTGTCGAACACTGGCGGGTGGGAATTGCAATTGCAAAACCGTGGCGATGGCGGTCCGGCTCGATTGGCGTCTGTGGCCAACGATTTCCTGATGGCTTTGCGCACCGATAAGGATGGCGTCATCCCGATGTGTTTCACCACCTGGAGCGCCTTCTCGCCGCAGTTGCACGTCCTCCCCGATACCGAGAAAGCGGCGCAGCTCGGCGTCCCTTTGCCCGACATTTTTGACGCTCTCGCCAGTCTCATGGGAACGAGTTACGTCAACGACTTCAGCAAATCCGGCCGCAACTGGCAGGTCTTGATGAGTGCCGAGCCTGCCTCGCGCCAGTCGCCCGAGGACATCGGCCGCATTCAGGTGAAATCGAGCACGACTGGCGCCATGATTCCGCTGTCTGAGTTGATTCACTGGCAGACCGGCAGCGGCCCCGACTACATTCCGCGTTACAACAACCTGCCCGCCTGCAAACTGATGGGCGGCGTTGCCCCTGGCCGCAGCTCCGGCGAGGCGATCGCCAAGCTCAAGGAAATTGCCGCCAAGGTCTTGCCTCCCGACATCACCTACGAGTTTGCCGGCGCCACTTATCAAGAAAACAAAGCTGGCAACGGCGGCCTCATCGCCCTTGGCCTCGCGGTGCTGATGATGTTCCTCATTCTTGCCGCTTTGTACAACGGCTGGGCCTTGCCCTGGGTGGTTCTGCTCACCCTGCCCTTTGGCCTTTTCGGCGCCCTCGCCGCGGTGAATCTCACCGGTTTGACCAACGACATCTATTTCCAGATCGGCTTGATCACCCTGCTCGGCCTGACCGCGAAAAACGCCATCCTGATCGTCGAATTCGCCGAGTATCGCCGCGAGGCCGGGGTCGACGCCGCCAGCGCCGCGAAAGAGGCCGCTGTGCTGCGTTTGCGACCGATCCTGATGACCTCGCTGGCCTTCATCTTCGGCGTCTTGCCCTTGGCCATTTCGCACGGCGCCGGCGCCGGCGCCCGCCGCTCGGTCGGCACCGGGGTGATGGGCGGCATGATCACCGCCACCTTCCTCGCCTTGCTCTTTGTACCGCTGTTTTATAAGCTGGTACAGGGACGGATGAAGAAGGAATCGGAAGGCGAGAGCTGAGTCTTCCGGCGGCAACGTCAAGCGCGCCTGCGGCCTGATTTTGCGCTGATCCGGCACCGGAGATCGCGCCTTTTGGCCTTGGTTCATCCTGAATTCCTAAGTTGAGGAGCGATTCACCGAGCTACCGCTCCTTCGCCAACACCCAGGCAAGTGTGCACGCGTATCCAAGACAGCCAATTTTGCTCTTGTTCATTCGTTCGACCCCTTGCGGGTCGCACATGGTAGCCCAGGGTCGCTTCGACCCTGGGTTTGTGTTTGAAATGTGCTCCCGACCCCTTGCGGGTCGCA
>JAYTMY010000240.1:0-27719 GCA_043748535.1 Lentisphaeraceae bacterium
ATCGCCGAAGGCCGTCTGTCCGAACTCGAGGCCTACCTCGGTCAAGGCAAACGCCTGCGCGATGCCTGGTTCTCTGAATACACCCTTGCCCGTCAGGAATCCCAGGCATGAGCTCACGCCCGCAACTCGACCGCGTCCGCACTCCGGACAACCTCCGCCACTTCAACGAAGTCGACCTCGAACGACTATGCCAGGAGATCCGCGATGAGCTGATCGACACCTGTGGACGCCACGGCGGCCACCTCGGTTCCAACCTCGGGGTGGTCGAGCTCACCGTCGCCCTCCACCTCGCCTTCCGTTCGCCGGACGACAAGATCCTTTTCGACGTGTCGCACCAGGGCTACGTCCACAAGATGCTCACCGGCCGCCGCGATTCACTCCGCGAAACCCTGCGCCAAACCGGCGGCTGCTCCGGCTTCCTGCAGCGCGATGAAAGCGTCCACGACGCCTTCGGCGCGGGCCATGCCGGCACCATCCTCTCCGCCGCCGTCGGCTTCGCCGCCGCTCGCGACCGCAAAGGCGGCAAGGAAAAAGTCGTCGCCGTCGTCGGTGATGGCGCCTTCGGCTGCGGCATCACGCTCGAAGCTCTCAACGCCGCGGCAGACACCACCAAAGACCTCATCGTTGTCCTCAATGACAACAAGATGAGCATCTCGCCCAACGTCGGCTCGCTCGCCGGTTACCTCAACCGCCTGATCACCGACCGCCGCTACAACACCTTCCGCGACTCGCTGCGCGACCTGGTGCACCGCATCCCCCGCATCGGCGACCGCGTCGTCGCCGCCGCCACCAAGCTCGAAGAAGCCGCCAAATCCCTCGTCGTCCCCGGCGTCATCTTCGAAGAACTCGGCTTCCGCTACATCGGCCCGATCGACGGCCACGACCTGCCGCAGCTGATCGCCACCCTGCGCAGCGTCCGCGAGCTCCCCGGCGCGCCCGTGCTCCTCCACGTTTTGACCGAAAAAGGCCGTGGCTTCGCCCCCGCTAACAAAGACCCCGAGCGCTGCCACGGCTTCAAGAAAAAAGAAGTCGCCAACCCCGAGTCCGACCCGGTCAGCCCCTGCCAGAAGAGCGGCCTCGCCTTCTCCAACGCCTTCGCCGAAAACCTCACCCGCCTCGCCAAACGCGACTCGCGCGTCGTCGCCATCACCGCCGGCATGCTCTCCGGCACCGGCCTCAGCGCCTTCAAGGACAAGCATCCCACCCGCGTCTACGATGTCGGCATCGCCGAAGAACACGGCACCATTTTTGCCGCCGGTATGGCGGCTGGCGGACTGCGTCCTGTCGTCGCCATCTACTGCACCTTCCTGCAGCGTGCCATGGACTGCGTCTTCCACGACGTCTGCCTGCAGGAACTGCCGGTGATGTTCTGCTGCGACCGCGCCGGCCTGGTTGAAGACGGCCCAACCCACCACGGCATCCAGGACCTGGGCTTCTGGATCGCCCTCCCCGGCCTCGCCGTCATGGCGCCGCGCGACACCACCGAAATGGGCCAGATGATGGACCTCGGCCTCCTCCTCGACGGCCCCTCGCTGATCCGTTATCCCAAGTCCGACTCCACCGACCTGTGTCTCCCCCGCGCCCCTCTCGAAGTCGGCCGCTCGGAAGTCCTGATCGAAGGTTCCGACGTCGCTCTCTGGACCGCCGGACGCGATGTCGATCTCGCCCTCGAAACTGCCAAGCTCCTGACCGCCAAAGGTCTCAAGGTGAAAGTGGTCAATGCCCGCTTCCTTAAGCCCTTCGACGCCGAAGCTTTACGTGCCGACGCCAATCTCATGCCGGTGGTCACTATCGAAGAGCACGTCGTCGACACCGGTCTCGGTTGCATCGCCGCTGGCGTCCTCGCCGAAATGCCGCACAAGGGCCTACTCCGCCGCGGACTGCCCGCCGCCATCGTCACCTGGGGCAAGCCCGCCGATCTGCGCCGTCAGCACCGCCTCGATCCCGAGTCGCTCGCGGCCGATACCCTCGCCTTTATTGCCCGCCGGAAGGGCTGAGTATTCATAACCGGGTTGAAAGGTTGAAAGGTTGAAAGGCAAACACATGATCAGCAAAAACAAACTCTGCACCCGGCAACAGCTTCACTCAGGAGTGTCCTTGCTGGTAGCCGTTGGATGCTCCGCCTTTCAACCTTTCAACCTTTCAACCTTTCAACCTTCTAGTTCACAATCATGAGTCCCCTCCTGTCGCCGGAGCTGCTCCGCCGCGCCGCCGCAGGAGAGCTCGAGGCCCTCGCCGATCTTGACCGCATGGGCTTCTTGATGGCGCCGGCGGAATCCCCCGCCGAGTTCGTCAAGCGTCTGCAAGCTTTTGAAATCCGCCTTGGCGAATTCGAAACCGAGATTGCCGCCAAGGGCGAGGTCGAGATCGAAGGGCTCAAGCTCCGCCACGATGGCCGCATCCCGCAAGACCAGGTCGATGCGGTGGCCGCAGAAACCCAGGCCTTGTACGGCTTTTCGATCTCCTGGGTGCCGGGTTTCTACACCGATGCCGGCCTGCTCTTTGGCGGCTTCGCCATGGCCTGGCCGCCCGACCTGTTTTCGGTCTTCGTCCTCCGTCCGGCCCTCAAGGACCGCCCGCGCTGGCTGATCTACTCGCGCGACGAAATTCTCGCCCACGAGCTTTGCCACGTCGCGCGCACCCCGCTGAACGCGGTCACCTACGAAGAGACCTTCGCCTACGGCACCGCCCGCTCGGCCTTCCGACGCGTCAGCGGCGGCGCCCTGCGCTCTGTGCTCGACACCTATGTCCTAGTCGCGCTCTTCGCTCTCTGCATCGGCATCCAGACGTGGAACACCGTCATGGTGCCGCTGAAGCCTGGCGATCCGCTCTTCCCGCCCTCGGTCCTGGTCGGCCTCACCCTGCCGATTTTGTGGATCGCCTGGCTCGCTCTGCGGCAATTCCTCTCGGTCCGCCGCCTGAAGCTGTTGAGCGCTTCCCTTGCCGCCTGCTGCGACTCGCCGCGCCACCTTCTTTTCCGCCTCAACGACGCCGAAATCGTCGGCCTTGCCACTTCACCTCCCAAGAATCGCGACGAGCTGCGCGCCGGCTTGTTGAAACTGGGCTCCTCGGCGGTCCGGACCGAGCTCATCTGCCAACGCTGCCGCTGAGCGAGAGACCGCGAAACCCCTCTGTATTTTACTTCCCCTGAACTATTTGTGGCCATCGAGTCCGATGTCGTTTTTGCGCGAGATCAGACCGGAGTTTTTTATCGAAAAAACTTGCCTTGAGATCGTTATGGGTTTAGGCTGAAACCACACCAGAAATCCACGGACACCTCCTTTATGAAACTCCCCACACTCTTCCTCGCCACCGCGCTCCTCTCGGCCCTCCTCGTCTCCGCCGCCGGCGAGAAGTCCGAGAAGCTCAAGCCTCTGGCCTCCGGCTCCAGCCTGCAAGTGCCGGCCGCCGGCATCACCATCAACGGCCTGCGCGACATGAAACTCCTGCCCCAGCCACGCCCTGAAGCGCATCAATGGACCAGCGGCAGCACCAAGATCGATGCTTATCCGATGCTGGACCTGTGGCGCCGCGACAACCTCCTCGCCGAATACACCGTCGACACCCGCGCCTCCCTGAAATTCTGGAATCTGGCGAAATTGCCTCCCCTGCCCTCGCCGCAGGCCTTTGGCGAGATGTCGGAAGGCAAGCTCTATGTCGTCGAAAGCGAGTACCTCAGCAAAGTCCGACCGGTGCTGACAGACGATGATCGGCAGGAGTGGTGCAAAGTCGCCGTCGGCAATCTTCCCGGCGTCAGCATCTTCGGCAAATTCAAGCCGGTCTATCCCTGCAGCCACTTCGATCTCGGCAATGGCCGCCATGTCTTCCTAGTCAGCAAAGACACCGGCCACTTCGCCGTCGATTTGACGGTGGATCCTAACGACAAAAAAGTCGATGACTTGATTCTCGGGGTGATCAAATCCCTCACCCTGCGCACTCCTGCCGCAGCAAAAACGAGCCCCGGCGTGACGCCGAAAAAAGGTGCCTCGAGCGAACTGCAAGCCTCCATCGATGCGGTCGTCGCCGAGATCAAAAACCAGCCCGGCTGGTGGTACATGGCGGAAGGCGACTACGTCATCAAAACCAATCTCAACCCCAACATGAAGCGCTTCCCGCAGGACATCCTGACCCGCTGCCAGGATCTGCGCGCCTACTTCTCCCACATCTTCCCCAGCTATGTTCCCCTCAATGCCGCCAGCGTCTGCACCGTTCCGGCCACCTCGAAAGAATTCGACCAATACACCAATGACGACACCCTGAAAGACGCCGCCGGCCTGTGGATGCCTGGACGCAAAGAACTGGTCATCCGCAGCGAAGACTCCCGTCCCGATGCCAAGGCGAAAAAACAACTGATGGAAACGGTCAATCACGAAGCCTTCCACCAGTACCTCCACTACGCCCTCAACCGCGAACAAACTCCAACCTGGATCAACGAAGGCCACGCCACCCTGTTCGAAAACATCCGCTTGAGAAGCCGCGGCAATATCGAATTCCTGGAAAGCGACAGAAAGGCGTATTTTCTCCGCGCCCAAAGCCAGATCGACATCAAGGCGATCATCGCCTTGCCGCACTCGAGTTTCTATAAAAATCCCGACATCAATTACCCCGCCGTCTGGGCCCTCTGCTATTTCCTCCGTTTCGGCGGCCCGCTCTACCCCGGCAAGGATTACGACAAGATCTGCGACCGCATTTTCACCGCTTCCGCCCAAGGCAAATCCGAGCAGGAAGCCAACCAGATCGGCTTCGAAGGCATCGACATGGATGTTTTCGTCAGTGACTTCAACGCCTTCTGGAAAGATGCGAAAAAACAATCGAAGGCGGAAAAAACCGACCTGAGCAAACGCGCCTACCTGAAGGAACACAAAATGCTGCCGTCGAGCGAGACCTCCGCCGTCAACAGCGCCAAGACCAAGGGCTCGTGAGCGCAAGGTGCAGCTCTTCAAGAAAAATAAGTTCCTGAGCCCGGCGCGCAAAGAAGCGCTCGGTTGCGTGATCCCCTTCGGCTTGATCTTTGCCATGGCCGGTCTGGCCTTCTTGTGGATGGCGGTGCTAGCGCCGTCAATCAAAGCCTCGAAAGCTGCACACTGGAACGAGACGCCCTGCCAGGTGCTCAAGTCCGAGGTGATTCGCCATGACAGCGACGACTCCACCACTTTTGAGGCAAAAATCAGCTTCCGCTACGAAGTCAAAGGTCAGTCCTACTCCAGCGAGCACCCTGACTGCAGCGGCATCGACGGCTCCAGTGACCGCAGCGAATCGCAAAACCTGTGCGCGCGTTATCCTGCCGGACTGCAGACCCGGTGCCTGGTCAACCCGACCGACCCCAAGGAGGCCGTTCTGGAGGCCGTCGCGGCGCGCGGCTTCAGCTACTGGTTCGCCATTCCCTTTGCCTCGGCCTTCATTTTCATCGGCCTAAGCGTCTTGTTCCTCGGCATCAGCGGCCTGCGCAAGCACCGCGGCATCGCAACGGCTGCGAAAAACCCTCCGCCTGGTGGCGTCACGCTCAATCCCCGGCCGCAACGGCGGGTGGAAGTGGGCGGCATCTTCTTCGTCTGCGGCTTCTGGAACGGCATCACCGGCCTGTTCGTCCTGATCTGGCTGGTGGAGACCTGCAGCGGCAGGATGAGCGGGGTGAAATCGTTGCTGATGGGGCTCTTTCTCACGCCCTTCGTCGGCATCGGCATCGGCATCCTGCGCAAATTTCTGCAAAGCCTGGCCAAGCTGCGCGTCACCACCGTCGAGATCAAGCTGCCTGCGTTGCAGTGGCGCCAGGGGGAGCGGATCGCCCTCGAGTGGCGTTGTCTGGACAAGAATATCAGCCGCATCCAGTTTCGCCTCACAGCCACCGAACAGGCCACCTATCAGCAGGGCACCAACACCACCACGGATAACGCCGAAGTGGCGCAACTGATCCTGCACGAGGAGAAAGGCCAGCTGCGCCGCGGCAGCCTGGATTTCACCGTGCCGCGCGGCCTCATGCCCAGCTTCACTCTGCGCTCCAATGCGCTGTTGTGGCAGCTCGAAGTGCAGGCCCACGCCGCATCCGGCGAGGAACTTCCCGCCGACAGCTACGAGATCGACATCCTGCCCGAGGAGGCGCCATGAACAGCTTGGATCTGACGCTGAACGGTCCGGCCGCTTGCAAGCCCGGCCAGACCCTTTCCGGCCAAGTGCGATGGCGCTGCGAGAAGGAGCCGCGCGCCATCCTCCTCAAGCTCAGCTATCACAGCGAAGGTCGCGGCACCTGCGATGAAGAGACCCTGCTCGAAAAACGCCTGTGTCCACCCCGCCCAGCCGATCATTGGCCGCGCGAAGGCGGCTGCGAGTTCAGCCTGGACTTGCCGGCAAACATGCTCCCCAGCTACCGCGGCAAGCTCATCGCCCTGGAATGGCAGCTCCATGCCAGCGCCGATCTCGCCTGGGCCTTTGACCCCGAGAGCTCGCTGACGCTCGTCATCGGTTCCACCGAGCACGCGCTCCGCCCGCCTTTTGCGCTCCGCGCACCATGAGAAGCGCCGAGCGCAATCCCTTCCGCTGGTCCCGCGTCGAGGAACTGCCGTGGCTGCCGGTTCAATTTCCTCTTGAGGAGATCTACCAGGCCTGGCGCGCCGAGGGCTTCCGCGGCCAGTTGGTGGCCCCGCATGGCAGCGGCAAAAGCTTTCTCAGCACCCGTCTGTTGCGCCGGGCGCAAGAAGACGGCCTGCGCACTCGCAGCCTCTTCGCCGGAGCAGCGCCCGCGCCCGCCGCTTGGATGGAGGACTGGGATGCCGAATTGCGCCAGGTCGACCCCACGGAGATCCTGCTTCTTGATGGTCTTGTCCACGCTCCCTGGTGGACTCGCCGCCGCTGGCTCAAGGCCCATCCTCGCGTGCTCATCCCCGCACACACTCCGCTCCGCTTGGGCGCCTTGCCCCTGCTCGCCCACTGGCAGGCTGATCCGTCCACGCTCCGCGCCCTAGCCGAGGCCCTTGATCCACAAAGCGCCGCCCAGCTCCTCGGACCCGACGGCGGCGCCGCCCTTTTGCGGCAAGCGCACGGCAACCTTCGCGCCGCACTCGGGCTTCTCTACACCGCCTGGGCGGAACTGCCGGAGTGAAGCCATGACTCCCGCGAGCGCCCCTTAGCTTGTCCGGAACGACGGCGATCTACTGGTGCTGATTTGATCCTGGGGTTTTTGCAGGATGGTGAAAAGACCGCAGCCGACGGCGGCAAGCAGGAAAAACGCCCCGATGCCGACACTGCCATGCTGCGCCAGCCGGAAGATGCCGAAGAGCGCGCTCAGCCCGGCGAAGGCGTTCAGCCCAAGCAGGAGCCCCTTGGGAAGACTGGTGAAACCGAAGTAGTTGAGCGAGCTGATCAGGAGCGCGATGATCGCCGCGGCGCAAGCGATCCACACCGGCATCGACGCATTTCCAAGGACAAGACTGAAATTGTGGCCATTGACCGGCAGACTCGCGCCCGACAGCATCGCGCTCATCGTGTTGCCGAACAGACCGCCCATGCCCTCTTCTTTGATTTCGGACTGCAGATCCGCCGCGGTGATGGTGATAATCCCCCAGTCGAGGATGATAGACAGGATGGCAGCGCTGACGCCGAGTCCGACAAGGAGGATGTGGTTGCCGGTGCGGGGATTTTTCTGCATGAACGGGGATTCCTT
The DNA here is from genome assembly GCA_043748535.1 of Lentisphaeraceae bacterium. Classification (GTDB taxonomy): domain Bacteria; phylum Verrucomicrobiota; class Lentisphaeria; order Lentisphaerales; family Lentisphaeraceae; genus CAMCSH01. The sequence continues at coordinate 7,658 of JAYTMY010000240.1, forward strand.
GAAGGGCGGTTTTTTGTTTTGAGCTCAAGTTTGTCGTCCCGGCTTCAGGCGGCTTGTTCTGATCCTTTAGTTCCTGAGATCGAATCAGGCCTTTTTGGTCAGCCGTTCGGCGGCGGCTTTGGCCAGATCGGCGGCCCAGGTGCCGCTGTTGGTTTCGCTCAGCTTGTTGTAGCGTTTGACCAAATCCCCGGCATTGAGTTTGCGCTTGGCGCGGTCTTTGGCTTCTTTGTCGGCCAAAGCGAGGTAGGCGGTGTAGGCGGCGATCTCCTTGCGCAGCTCGGGATTGCTGAGGATCGGCTTGACCGCCTTGTCGAGCGCGACTTTTGAGGTCTTGGCGAGCTTCAGACGGTCCGCGGTGGTGTCATCGACAATCAGCTTGTAGGCTTCGATGCCGATGCCGGCGGCGGTGATTTGTTCGGCTTTGGCGGCGCACCAGACATCGAGGGCTTTCTGCCACAGGGTTTCTTTACGCAGATCTTCGCAGGAGATCATCGGCGACACGAGGGCGAGGCGGTCCTGGGCGCTGGTCTTGTCATCGAGGGCGTCGAGCTTTTTGCCGAACTCGTCGAGGCTGGTTTTTTTCTCCTTCTTGTCGAGACCCGGATGGGTGAGGGTGGCGTAGAGGAGCATGCTGCTGAGGAATTCCTCCTGGATGTCGCCGTCGCGCCAATCATGTCCGCCGTCGGGGAAGAAATGACTCTGGACGAAGTTGGTCTTCTCGGTCGTCGCAACGCTGCCCCGGACGAAGCCCGGCGGGTGGGTGGTGTCCTTCTCGCCGGAGATGAAGGCGAGGGCGAGGTGGCGGGGCGTGCCTTGAACATTGCCTCTATGGCAATGGAGGACGACGCCAGCGAATTCCTTGCCTTTGCGTTTTGCCAGTTCGAGGCTGGCGGCGGCGCTTCCCGAGAAGCCCATGCTGAAGTGCAGGTTGGGATGGAGGCGGAGATAGGCCGTGGCGGCCCAGACCGCGTCCTGCGCCTTCAGGATGGGGGCCCATTCGCCGTTTTCCGATTCATTGATGGTGATCAGCACCACCTCGTTCTTCTCGGCCCAGGCCTGGAGCTTGCGGAAGCCGGGGTTTTTGTGCGGCGAGGAGATGTAGAGGGAAGGGAATTTCTTCTCCGGCTTGTCGGCATAGGCCTTGGGCAGGAAGAGGTCGAAGGTCTGGCCGGCGACGGCGCAATTTTGCTTCTTGTGTTCGCCCGGCGTGCTCGGGGTGTCGGCGGCGGCGAGGGCCAGTCCAAGCGTCAGGAAGATCAGGATTTGCAGCAGCAGTTTCACTTCAGTCTCCTTTGTTGTTGAGATCGGGAGCTGCCTGGCCAGGCAGCAATGATTTCAGCATAACATCGGAGAATCCGAAAAGCAAGAAAATGTGTGAATCCCCTTCAGCGCGGCGCAGAAACCAGGCGCTCGGCCGCCGCGAGAAGGGTCTCGGGCTTCTTGGCGAAACACAGGCGGATCAGGCGCTGCGCTGGATCGGGAGCGGCCGAGAAGGGGCTGAGGGGGATCGAAGCGACGCCGCGCTCGCGGGTCAAGCGGATGGCGAAGTCGAGGTCGTTTTCGTCCCTCAGGGCGGAGTAGTCGAAGAGCTGGAAATAGCTGCCTTGGCAGGGGCTCAAGGGGCGCAGGCCCGAGCCGGCCAGACTGGAGATCAGCAGGTCGCGACGCTGCTGAAAGAAGTCGCCATGGCGACGGGCTTCGCGCAGGGCGCAAAGATCGGCGAGGGCGGCCTGGGCCGGAGTGTTGACCGAGAAGGTGGTGAACTGGTGGACCTTGCGGAACTCGGCGCTGAGCGCCGCCGGAGCAAGGCAGGCGCCGACCTTCCAGCCGGTGCAGTGAAAGGTCTTGCCGAAACTCATACAGACAAAGCTGCGCGACCGCAGGGCTTCGCGGGAACCGCAGGAGAAATGGCGGCGTCCATCGTGGACGATGCCGGCGTAGACTTCGTCGCTGATCACCCAGAGACCGTGCTTCTCGGCCAGGCTCTCGAGGGCAATCAGGTCGGCTTCGGTGAAGCAGGAGCCGGTCGGGTTGTGGGGCGAATTGACCACGATGGCGCGGGTCCTGGACGTGATTTTTGCGGCCGCCGCATCCCAGTCCCAGCGGAAATCCGGCGCCCTCATGGTCACCGGCACCGGCACCGCGCCGTTCATCAAAATTGTCGGCCCGTAGGAGTCGTAGGCGGGTTCGAAGATCAGACATTCATCGCCGGGATGCAGGAGGCAGCTGAGGGCCGAGTGCAGAGCTTGCGTCGCGCCCGCGGTGATCGTCACCTCGCTGTCCGGATCGTAGTCGATGCCGAAGTCCTCGTGCATCGCTGTCGCCAAGGCCGAGCGCAGCTCCGGCAAACCAGTCATCGGGGCGTATTGATGCCGTCCCACAGCCAAGGCCGCGAGGCAGCGTTCGGAGAGGCGCGGATCGGGGTCGAAATCAGGAAAGCCCTGGGCCAGATTGACCGCTCCATGCTGGCGCGCCAAGGCGCTCATGACGGTGAAAATGGTGGTGCCGACATGTGGCAGTTTCGACGGGAAGATCATCGCGGATTCCTCGGGGCTTGCGGGAGTCGCAAGATAATCCTTTCTGAGTAAGTCGGAAGTGAAAGTTAATAAGTGCGAATTTCCCGTCCGCTCTTCTTCTTCAGGGCGGCCAGGCATTCGGGAGTGAAATCACCGATCACCCATTTCAAGTTCGACAGTTAGATCAGGAGCGCGGCGTCGGCCGGGGTGAAATCGAGCTTGGCTTCTTGCCCATCTTTGAGCGTGAACTCCTCCAAGCCGGTCATCAGAGGCAGGAGGTCGTCTTGGAACTGACGCCGCTGGTCGAGGAGAGTTTGGAAAGCCGCAGCATTTTTCCGGCTTTCAGCTTCTGCTGCTTGCCATGCCGGCTGTCGCTCCAGCATTTTGCCCCGTCCCGTGACGGAGCGGCAGAACAAGCCGGCAGGATGCCGACGAGCCCAGTGAGGAACGAGCTACAGGCCGGGCGCCCCTAAACATTAATTTCATCAATGCTGAACCTAGATTTATCCGGTTTCGCGCTTCTGCCAGACTGGCTCATTGTCTTGTGACTGAGGGACATGAAGTCCTGAAAGTTTTGGAGAATAGATGATGAATCCCCTGGCCAACCTGACCCCTCCCCGCTTCAGCATTGATGGGATCATCCCGGCCTTCGGCAAGGGCCTGCTGCGCCCGATCCGGCCGCTGCTGAACCGCATCCTCGGGCTTGACGGGCTCAATCGTCTCTATGATGACAGTCTGGTCGGTCTGGATCCCGACGCCTTTGCCGACAGCGTCATGCAGCGCCTCGGCTTGGAGATCGATATCGACCCGGCCTGTCTGGCGCGGATCCCGGCGACAGGGCCTGTTATGGTGATCGCCAACCATCCCCTCGGCGCTCTCGACGGCATGATCCTGAGCCGTATCCTGAGGAAGGCTCGACCTGACTCAAAGGTGATGGCCAACTCCTTCCTCAACGCCCTTCCCGAAATGCGCGAGCAACTGATTCTAGTCGACAGCTTTCAACGTGGCGCGGCCAATGGCCAGGGCCTGCGTCGTTCGGTCGACTGGCTCAAGGCCGGCCATTGCCTGGGCATGTTCCCGGCCGGCGCAGTGTCGCGTTTTGATCTGCGCGATGCCTGCATCACCGATGCTGAATGGAGCCAGGATGCCTTCCGCCTCGCCAAGATGACCGGCGCCACTGTCGTTCCGGTGTGGTTCTCGGCCCGCAATTCGAAGACCTTCTACGCCCTCGGTGCCCTGCACCCGATGTTACGCACCATGATGCTGCCGCGCGAATTGGCGCGCACCGGCCAGAAAGTGCGTATCGCAGTGGGTAAACCGATCGAAGCTCGCACCTTGAAGCGTTTCGAGGCTCCCGAGGCTGGCACCTCGTATCTGCGTCTACGCTGCTCGGTACTGGCGGAGAACGGCGGCAAACACCAGCCGACGCCCCGTCAGCCACGCAAGGACAAGGCGCTGCTTCGTTCCATCGATCCCGAACTCTTAGCCTCTGAGATCGCCGCCCTGCCGGATTCCTCGATCGTGGTCAGCCAAGGCGAATGGCAGATCCGCACCTTCCGCTCCGGTCAAGGCGCCGGCCTGATGATGGAGCTCGGACGTCTCCGCGAAGAGGCTTTCCGGGCCGCTGGAGAAGGCACCGGGAACGCGTTGGACCTCGACTTCTTCGACGAACGCTACCTGCAGATGATCCTCTGGAACAGCGGCACGAAACAGATTGCCGGCGGCTATCGCATCGGCTTGGTGGATGAACTGGTGCGCGATGGCAATCTCGAGACTTTATACACCCAGCGCTTCTTCGATTACGGCCAGGAATTCCTGGAGCGTCATCCGAAGGCCGCAGAACTCGGCCGCTCCTTCATCGCGGTGGAATTCCAGCGTCGTCCGCAATGCCTGCCTCTACTATGGCGCGGCATCTGCCGTTTCGCCAAACAGAGCGGCTTGCGCCATCTCTTCGGCCCAGTGTCGGTGAGCGCTGAATACGACGAACTCAGCCGCAGCCTGATGGTCGAGCTTTTGCAGGAGCGCAAGGGCCTGGTGAAGGCGAAGGATCCGCACCGCGGCCATCTCAGCCGCGAGCTGCGCCAACGCTGCGCCCGCTTCCCGGTGACGGCGCCGGAAGACCTGTCCGACCTGATCCGTTCGATCGAGTCCGACGGCAAGGACCTGCCGGTCCTGGTCAAGCACTACATGAAAATGGGGGCGCGTTTCTACGGTTTTGGCGTCGACGAAGACTTTGGCGGCTGTCTGGATGGCTTGATCGTCGTCGACCTGGCCCATGCCCCTTTGCGGACGCTTGAGGCCTATATGGGCGAGGGCACGGCGGCCTATCAGGAAGAGCTGCTGAAGGGATAAAGTCGGAGCCAAAGATTCGGGGCAGCTTCAAAAAGCTGCCCCGAGGATCATTTCTTCATGAACGGATCAGGGCTATTTCGGCCCCTTGATCTTCAAGACGTTGTTTTTCGAGTAAGACAGGATGTAGATCTCGCCGTCGAGGTCTTCGGCGAAGCTGGCGATGTTGTAGTTGACGTGGCTGATCATCTTCGATTCGGCGAGCTTGTCGTCTTTTTCGCGCAGCAGCCAGAGATTGTTGGTGGCGAAGTCGGCGCAGAGGTAGCAGCCTTGCAGGGCGGGGAAGTCCTTGCCGCGATAGACGTAGCCACCGGTGATGCTGACGCCTTCTTTGCGGTCGTAGACGAAGATCGGGTTGCGGAACTCGGTGTTGCCATCGGCCTTGCCTTCGGGATGGGAGAGCTCGCCTTCGCGGCGGCTCCAGCCGCAGTTGTCGCCTTTGCGGACGATGACGACTTCTTCCTGGCGGTTCTGGCCGACATCACCGACCCAGAGCTGGCGGGTGACGCGGTCGAAGGAGAAGCGCCAGGGGTTGCGGAGGCCCCAAGCGTAGATCTCGGGAGCGCCGTCCTTGCCGGTGGCGAAGGGGTTGTCAGCGGGGATGCCGTAGGCCTTGCCGGGGCTGGTTTTATCGAGGTCGAGGCGGAGGATCTTGCCGAGCAGAGACTTGGTGTTCTGGCCGTTTTTGTGGGGGTCGCCGCCGGCGCCGCCGTCACCTGAGCCGACATAAAAGAAGCCATCGGGGCCGAAGCAGATCTTGCCACCGTTGTGGTTGGCGTAGGGCTGAGCGAATTCGAGAAGCAGCTTTTCATTGGTCATTTTCCCGCCTTTGAGCTGCCATTCGCAGATCCGGCTGCGGCGGGGATTCTTGGCGGTCTCGTAGGTGAAGGCGCGGTGATTCTTGGCGAAATCCGGGTGCAGGCAGAGGCCGAGGAGGCCCTCTTCGTTATCGTGCCCGAGGCGCTCCGAGATGTCGATCAGCAGTTCCTTGCGTTCGCCGCCGGATTTATCGACGCGCCAGACCTTGCCCTCCTGCTCGACCACGTAGGCGAAATCGCGTTCAGCGCTGTCCTGAACCCAGTCGACCGGGCGCTTGAACTGGAGCTTGGGATAGACCGGTTCGAATTCGACCTTGTCGGGCGTGGCTGCGGCGGTGCTGAGGGCGAGGCCGAAACAGGTCAGGAGGAGGCGGAGGGACATGGTGAAAGCTCCCGGGGTTTGAGAGTGGAAAAAAGCCCCGTCACGCGGTGGCGGCACGGGGCTAAATCGAGCTTGATTTTAGAAGCGGTAGACCACTTCGAAGAGCAGGCTGTTGTCGCTGTAGGATTCGAGCAGCTGGGTGGTTTCATAGCCGAGGTTGAGCGACAGGGATTCAGTCGCCTGCCAGGTCAAGTCGGCGCCGAGCTTGACATAGCTGTGGTCCTGGTTGCCGTGCGAGAAGAGGGAGTCGCTGTAGCTGGCCCAGGTACTGCAGGACCAGTCGTGGCTGATGCCGTAGCCGAGGCGGCCGAGCGAGCTCCAAGTGAGATCGTCGTCGGTGTCGAAGTCGACGTAGCTGAGGCTGTGGACGCTGCTGAATTCGAAGCCGGAGCCAAGGTCGTGGTAGGACGAGGCGAGCAGGCCGCCGCCGATCGAATAGCTGTTGCCATTTCGTTTTTCGAGGTCGACTGCGTCGCCCATGAGGAAGGCGCCGAGGCCGAAGTGCTCGGAGACTTCTTGGTGGAACCAGAGGTCACCGCCGAGGGTGCTGGCTTCGGAGGCGCTCGGGAAACCGGATTGATAATAGGACTCGGCGATGCCGAAGCCCAAGAGTGAGTGGTCACCGGTGGCGAAGCTGCCGCCGAGGCGGGTGCTCCGGGTGTGGCCGGAACCGATGCGGTGATCGTCGAAGCGGGTGAAATTACCGCTCAGGCTGAGCTCGGGATCTTTGAACCAGTCACCGGAAGTGGCTTCAGTCTGGCCCCATGATCCGGCAATGTTCAAGGCGCGGTTTTGGCTGCGCTGCGAACTGACCGACAGCGGGCTGCTGCCGCCGACGGCGAGGTTGGAGAAGCCGTCGGCCAAGTCGGTCTCTTCTTCGATGCCATCTTCATTGCCGGGGTATTCCGGATTCATTTGCGTCGAGAAGAGTAAGAAAGCGGCGGGAATCAGGGGAAGCATTTTCGGACCTCAGTTTTTCGCGGGTTGAGAGGAAAGTCGATCACGAATGAGCTGCCAGCCGCCATCGGCCAAGGCGGACCAAGTTAGTACGGCGACGAGGAGAAGCAGTGCCAGGCAGATGCAGATTTTCAATTTCGGCAGAGGCTGTGGGGACTCGGGATTCATGTCTTGGGGAAGTCGAATTCGGTTTTGAAGAGGGTTTCGAGGCGGAGGATGGCCGCGGCTTCGTCCTCGCCATTGGCGCTGAGGGTGGCGGTGTCGCCGCACTTCAAGCCGAGGGTGATGAGATCGAGGATGCGGCGCGGATCGGCCTTGCCGGAGGCCCCTTGAACCAAGAGCTGCGACTTGAAGGGCATCATCTCTTTGACGATGACGCTCGACGGACGGCAATGGATGCCGTGACGGTTAACCACTTGGATTTTGATTGATTTCATAGACGAGACAAGGCCTTGATTAGAACGGGTTCGCGACAGATAGAGGGGGTGTTCGTGCACCATAATTTAGCGCCATTTCCGCGATTGCGGCAAGTACGAACGCGACTTTGCCCTTATGACAGTCGCCGCCCATTTTCTTTACTGGACTCACTTGACAGCAACAAGAAGAGCGGCATCTTACTTCCCGCTTCAGCCCGGCAACGGGTCAAAGTTGAGACTCCGCGATAGCTCAGTCGGTAGAGCAGGTGACTGTTAATCACCCTGTCGCAGGTTCGAGCCCTGCTCGCGGAGCCAAGCTTCCTTTTTCTTGTTTTTTGTGTTCCGCGATAGCTCAGTCGGTAGAGCAGGTGACTGTTAATCACCCTGTCGCAGGTTCGAGCCCTGCTCGCGGAGCCAAAAATTTCAGCCCGGCCTCATGCCGGGCTTTTTTATGCCTGCATGACCTGTCGGGCAAAACCAGACCCTGAGCTCTTCCGAGCCTCAGGGTCTGCATAAATCAGAGGCTGGGAAGCCTCAATTGTCGGCGGCGAGTTCCTCCCCGGATCCGTCGTCTTGGCGAGCGCTGCGGCAAGTGCCTTTGCCGGCGCATTTGCCGCCGACAGCTTCGCTCTTGAAGGGTGCCTTGACGCGCGGGCATTTCACCGCGCCAAGCAGGTTTCGCCAGCCACAAGGCCGGTCACAGCGCCGCGAGAGTAGCCTGAAGGAAACTTTGCAGGCCGGTGGTGTCGATATCAGCGCCGAGGGCGCGGAGGGCGTCTTCGGCCCGGGTCCGGTGGGGAGCCACCGCGGCGGCGAGGGCGGCATCGAGTTGTAATTTCTGCGCCAATGCGGCGATTTCGGGCTGACCGAGGCCAAGCGGGCGGCCCGAAGATAGGGCGGCGCTGAGCCAGGCCTGTTCGGCGGCATCGGCTTTTTGCAGCAGGATGAGCCAGGGCAGGGTGAGGAAGCCGTTGGCGGCATCAACGCCGCGATCCTTTTCGTCAACCTGCCCGGCCTTGCGGAAATCAGCGATGTCGTCGGCGATTTGGAAGATCAGGCCAAGGCTGGTGGCGAAGGCGCGGAGTTCGCGTTGCGCCGCCAAGGGGGCCCCGGCGCTGCGTCCGGCGGCAAACGCGGCGAATTCGAGCAGAGCCGCGGTCTTGCGGCGGATCACTTCTTCGTAATGAGAGATCGGCGTCGCGATCCGTCCCCGGCAGGCCTGCTGCAGCAGTTCGCCTTCGCAGAGCACCTTGATCGTCTTCGCTGCTTCGGCGCAAAGCCAGGATTCCCCTTGACGGGCGGCGAGACTAAAAACCGCGGTGAAGAGCAGGTCGCCGAGAAGCAGAGCGCCGGCATCGCCGTGGAGAGCGTTCATCGTCGCCTGGCCGCGACGCAGGGCGCAGCGGTCGATGATGTCGTCATGCACCAGGCTGGCGCAGTGGATGGCTTCGGCGACGGCGCCGATCAGAGCGGCATCCTGGCTGCGGCCAAAAGCGCTTGAGATTTCGGCGACCAAGAGGGGGCGGATCTGCTTGCCGCGGCCGCGTTCTACGGCAAGACGCAGGTCTTCGACTTGCGCGGCATCGGATTGCAGTTCGGCACGGATGAGGGCGTTGACCCGGTCGAGGGTGGCGGCATGGCGGCGGCGGAGCTCGTCGAGGGTCATAGGATCAATCCGGGTTTTTAATCGCGGGGGAAAAGCAGGTCGCGGGCGGCGGCTGCCTCCCGGAGCTCACGGGTGGCGGCGTCGCGACGCAGGCGCAAGGCATCGCAGACTTCCGACTGGGACTGAAGATCTGCCCGAGTTTTTTCGACGAAGGCCAGGGCCTCAACGTGTTCGGCGCGGCGTTTTTCAAGACGCTCTTTGCGCTTCGGGTTGCGGGCCTTGTCTTCAGTGTCGTCACTTTCTTCGACCAGAATGATGCGTTTTTCGCGGGAACCGATTTCCATCTGCAGGCGCATGGCCTTGTCCGTGGCGCGGGTCAGACGCTTGAGGATGACGGTTTCTTTTTCTTGCTCTTCGTCGAGCTCTTCGTCGAGGGCGCTAAAGCAGGTTTGCCAAGTGGCGACCTTGTCTTCGACCAGATCTGCCGGTTCAGACGCCCAAGCCTTGGCGAGGTCGCCGCGAGTCGAGTTCGGCAACTCTTTCTGCGAGTCGAGAATCGCGGTGGGCGAAGCACAGGAGTTAAAAAGCAGGACCGAGCCGAGGCAGAGAAGAAGTCGCATGATGAATCCGTGGGGTTGAACGCTGGCCACATTAGCGCCTGTGGCGGAGCTGTCGACCGAAACTTGACGCGGCGGCGAGCGCCGAATTCAGGGCTTTTGCAATTGCAAGAGCTGCCGGGCTTGGTCCTCGGGCATGCCGGAGTCGATCAGGGCTTTCAGGGCCGCCAACAGATTTTCCTCTGCCTTTAGCTTGTCGGCTTCGGCTTTCTGCTCGCGCGCTTCGGCTTTCAACTTATCGGCTTCGGCCTTGTCGGCACGTTCGAGCGCGGCGAGGGCGACCCGTTCCTTCCGCAGCAAATTCTCGAGTACCTCGTCCTCAATGGTCATCCGCTGGCGCATCTCTTCAGATTCTCCGGCGCGGCTGAGACGGCGCAGGACGGGGCGGAAGACTTCGGGGATCTGGCTCTCGTCGATGATCAAGGTGTGGCCGTCAGGCGAGTCCTTGCGATGCTGATCGAAGACCTTGAGCAGGCTTTCGAGAGAATTGCGGGCGTCTTCGTGAAGGTTGGGGATCTGGATGATGAAGCTTTCGTGGGTCAGACATTCGATGAAGGGGCTGTGACCCTCGAGTTTTTTACCGGTGATGGCGTCGAGCTGCTGCCGCGCCACCTTGATCGCAGGAACTTCCGGCATGCCGCTGAGCTTGTGGCCGAGGAGATAGATCGCCAGCACCGGCAAGGGCTGGGGGACGGCATCCGGCGGCAGGCCGGGGACGACATTGGTGGGGTTGGAATATTGTTGGCCGAGGTAGCGGCGGAAACGCATGATGTCTTCGGCTTCTTTGGCTTTTTGAATCTCAATCAGGACCATCCGGAAACGCCCATCGGCGAGCTTGACATGGGCACAGAAGTCGAGGCGGTAGACCAGCAGGCCGGCGCTGACTTCGGCGATGAGCTCCGAGGGACGCGGCTCGACCTTGACGATGTCCAGTCCGGTGATCGTCGCGATCACTGTGCGGGCACAGTCAGGATCGTCCATCAGGAACTTGAAGACGCTGTCGTAGAGTGGGTTGGCGATGCGCATGAATGAGGGTCTGGGGTTGATGGTGGAAGTTTAGCATGGAATCGGGCGAAACGCCAGCGGCCCTGTGAGAACGGACAAGCTTGAAGCTTTTTTAAGAAATCCCGCCTTTCTGATTCCGAATCGAAGGCGATAATGGAAGCCTTGTCGGGATTCGGCCAGGTATTGTCGAGTCACCACCAACCATCAAGATCAGCCAAGGAGAAGCATCATGGGCCTCTGGGACAACATCAAAAGCCAGTTCATCGACATCATCGAGTGGAACCCCAAGGAAGAAGAGAAGGACACCGTCGCCTACCGCTTCCCGCGCTATCAAAACGAGATCAAGAACGAAGCGCAGCTGATCGTCCGCGAAGGTCAGGTCGCCGTCTTCGTCCGCGAAGGCCAGCTCGCCGACGCCTTCCTTCCCGGTCGCCACACCCTCAGCACCCAGAACATGCCGATCATGTCGACCCTCGCCGGCTGGAAATACGGCTTCAATTCGCCCTTCGTCGCGGAAGTCTACTTCATCCGCACCACCCAGATCCTGCAGCAGAAATGGGGCACCCGCAACCCCATCACCCTGCGCTGCCCCGAGCTCGGCCCGGTGCGCCTGCGCGCCTTCGGCACCTTCGCCTACCGCGTCACCGAAGCCAAGGCCTTCCTCAAAGAAGTCATCGGCACCAACACCGAGATCGATGGCGAAGAAATCGCCGGCCAGCTCCGCGACATCATCATCGCCCGCTTCACCAACAATCTCGCCAGCCTGAAAATCCCGGTCCTCGACCTCGCCGCCAACCAGGATTTGATGGCTAAGACACTCTCCGGCAATCTCGACACCGAGTTCAAGGAATACGGCGTCAGCGTCACCAAATTCCTGGTTGAGAACATCGCTCTGCCGCCCGAAGTCGAGAAAGTGCTGGACAAGCGCAGTGCCATGGGCCTCGCTGGCAACCTCGATCAATACACCAAATTCCAAGCCGCCGAGTCGATCTCCCTCGCCGCCGCCAACCCCGGCGGCGCAGCCGGAGCCGGCATCGGCATCGGCGCTGGTGTCGCCATGGGCCAGCACATGATGGGTGCCATGCAGAGCGGCTATGCGGCTCCCGCACAAGTCGGCGCCCCGCCCGCCTTCGCCGCCGCTCCCCCTCCCCTGCCCACCGCCGCCGTCTCCTGGCATGTCGCCGTCGCCGGCCAGACCTATGGCCCCTACACCGGTGAACAAGTGCGCGACGCCATCCGCGCTGGCCAAATCAACGCCGGCACCTCGGTCTGGCGCGCCGGCATGGCCGCTTGGGGCCCCGCCTCCAGCACCGAACTGGCCAGCCTCTTCAGCGCCCCGGCCGCCGCCGTTCCGCCGCCGCCGCCACCGACTTGAATTCCAGGGAGTGAGGGAGAAGGGAGTCGGGGAGTGCCTGTTTCTAATGCTTGACTCCTGACCGCTGACCGCTGACCGCTGACCACTGACTCCTAACTCATAAACTCCTAACTCATATACTCTCCTAAAATGACCGATTTCCCCTGCAACTCCTGCGGCGCTTCGCTCCGGTTCACTCCCGGAGCGCATACCCTGGCCTGCCCTTATTGCGGCAGCAAAAACGACATCCCTGCTCCGGCCGCAGAGGCGCGGATCGAAGAGAAGGATTTCGAAGTCGAACTTGAGTTTGAGGGGGATTTCGACGGCAACTACGGCGAGATCAATTATCAGTGCCGGAGCTGCGCCGCTAGCTTCCCGCTTTCCGACTCGGTCTTAAGCGGCCAATGCGGCTTTTGCCAAACCCCCTATCAGCGGACGCCGGAGGAAAAACGCGCCATCCTGCCGCAGGCCCTGCTGCCCTTCCGCCTCGACCAAAAAGCGGCGCTGCAATCTTACCGCACCTGGATCGGCAGCCGCTGGTTCGCCCCCAACAGTTTAGAAGACCTCGCTCGCGTCAAAGCCCAGCTGCTCGGCCATTACCTGCCACACTGGACCATCGACGCCGAAGTCGACACCCGCTACACCGGTTCCCGCGGTGAGCACTACTGGGACACCGAATCCTACACCGACTCGCAGGGCAACCGCCAGACCCGCCAGGTCCGCCGCACCCGTTGGTACCCCGCCGCCGGCGAGGTCACCAACAGCTTCGACGACATCCTCATCGTCGCCGCTCCCACCGATCTGCCGCGCGAATATGCCCGCGCTCTTGAGCCGTGGAAGCTCAGCGACCTGGTTCCCTACGACCCCAGCTACCTCGCCGGCTTCACCGCCCGGGCCCACGGCCTGCCCTTGCCCAAGGCCTTCGCTGAAGCTCGCGATCTCGCCGCCGCCACCATCACCTCCTCGGTCAAAGACGACATCGGCGGCGACGAACAAATCGTCCTGACCCAGAATTCCCGCTGGTACGACATGAGCTGCAAAGCCATCCTTTTGCCGGTCTGGTACATGAACTACCGCCACGGCGACAAGGTTTACAAGATCGCCGTCAACGCCATCACCGGCGAAGTCCAAGGCGAACGCCCCTGGTCCGCTTGGAAGATCGCCGCCGCCATCATCTTCGGCCTGATTGTCATCGCCCTGATCATCGGCGGCGTGTCGATGCTGCAGCAGCACTGAGGTAGATGATGGAGCAGTGAAGATCCTGAAACTGCAGGATTATCCTGCAGCCCCGAAGGGGCGACATGACCTCAGCCCGGGGTGGAGCCGAGGGACGAGGCGCAACCCCGGGTCCAGTTTAGATTGAGCCGCAGCCCCGAAGGGGCGACATGAAAACATAGGAGACACACATGGGGCAATCTCTCTGTCAAATCATCGTCCATCTCGTCTTCAGCACCAAGGACCGTCGTCCGTGGCTGCAAGCAGCCATCCACAAAGACCTCTTTGCCGTCCTCGGGCAATCCCTCAAACAAGAAGGCTGCACGCCCATTAAAATCGGCGGCCACGACGACCATGTCCACCTCTGCTTTGCCCTCGGCAAGCAAATCTGCATCAGTGAATTGACCGGCAAGATCAAGACCGACTCATCAAAATGGATGAAGCCCCATGAAGGCCCGGAATTCGCCTGGCAAGTCGGCTACGCGGCATTCTCCGTCGGCATTCATGACAAAGACAAAGTGGTTCGCTACATCGAAAATCAAGTAGAACACCACGCCCGGCACGATTTCAAAACCGAACTCCGCGACTTCCTCGACCGAGCCGAGATCTCCTACGATGAGAAATATCTATGGGATTGACCTCGCTCATTCAAGTCAGGTCTCATGCCGCCCCTCCGGGGCTACGATTGTGTTCTGTCTATACCCGGGGCTGCGCCTCGTCCCTCGGCTGCGCCCCGGGCTGAGATCCGGCTGCCCCGCTGGGGCAAAGAGAGCTCTTTGCGGATGACGCAGAAGGAGGGGATACGAAGCTGCACGGCCTCCGCCCACTCCCTTGTTCCCCGTCTCCCTCCTCCCGCCCTCGCCTTTTGTCATAGCCGAATTACCTTGCGCGGCAACAATTCGGAGGAATACCCATGCGTCCCACTCTCATCAAACGCCTCGACGACAGCTTCGTCGGCAAGACCGTCACCATCGGCGGCTGGCTCCGCACCCGCCGCGACTCGAAAGGCGGCTTCAGTTTCCTCGAAGTCTACGACGGCTCCACCTTCGGCAGCCTGCAATGCGTCGCCGAAGCCACCCTGCCCAACTACCAGCACATCCTGAAGATCTACACCGGCTGCTCCCTCAAGGTCACCGGCCAGCTCATCCTGTCGCCCGCCAAAGGCCAGAAATACGAGCTCAAAGCGGAAGCCGTCGAGATCATCGGCGAAGCCGACCAAACCTACCCTCTGCAGAAGGGCCGCATCAGCTTCGAGACCCTGCGCGAAATCGCTCACCTGCGGGCCCGCACCAACACCTTCGGCGCCGTCATGCGCGTCCGCAACGCCCTCGCCCAAGCCACCCACGACTTCTTCCAGTCCGAAGACTTCCTCTACCTGCACACCCCGATCATCACCGCCTCCGACTGCGAAGGCGCCGGCCAAATGTTCCAGGTCACCACGCTCGACCTCGACAAGCCGCCGCGCGACGACAAGGGCCAGCTCGACTACCGCCAGGACTTCTTCGGCAAGAAGGCCCACCTCACCGTCTCCGGTCAGCTCAACGGCGAAACCTACGCCACCGCCCTCGGCCGCATCTACACCTTCGGCCCCACCTTCCGCGCCGAAAACTCCAACACCTCGCGCCACCTCGCCGAATTCTGGATGATCGAGCCCGAAGCCGCTTTCTTCACCCTCGATGACAACGCATGGCTCGCCGAGCAATACCTCAAGTTCTGCTTCAAACGCGTCCTCAATACCTGCCAGGACGACATGGCCTTCTTCGCCGAACGGATCGACAAAGAAGCCGTCTCCCGTCTCGAAAAACTCGCCGACGCCCCCTTCACCCGCATCACCTACACCGAAGCCGTCGACATCCTGCAGAAGTGCGGCCACAAGTTCGAATTCCCCGTCTCCTGGGGCATGGATCTGCAGTCCGAACACGAACGCTACCTCACCGAACAGACCTTCAAGGGCCCGGTCATCGTCACCGACTACCCCAAGGACATCAAAGCCTTCTACATGAAGCTCAACGACGACGGCAAAACCGTCCGCGCCATGGACGTCCTCTGCCCCGGCATCGGCGAGATCATCGGCGGCTCGCAGCGCGAGGACAACTACGAGGTTCTGATCGACAAGATGAAACCCCTCGGCCTCGACCCCGCCGACTACTGGTGGTACCTCGACCTGCGTAAATACGGCTCCGTTCCCCACGCCGGCTTCGGCCTCGGCTTCGAACGCCTGGTGCAATTCACCACCGGCATGGGCAACATCCGCGATGTCATCCCCTACCCGAGATACCCGCGAAACGCAGAGTTTTGAGGCCTGTCTCCCGCGGATGTGGACTTCCCCCCGCCGCGCTTGCGGGGCTCCTTCCGGGAGCCTTCTTTCTAGCCGTCCCCCCGGCCTTGCCGGAGCTCGGCTGAGCCGGGTTTAGCCGGCGCTTATTCGCAGGTCTTGAAGTACTCGATGGTTTTGATCAGGCCTTCGCGGAGGGCGATTTTGGGCTCCCAGCCAAGGTGTTGACGGGCCAGGGAGATGTCCGGACGGCGGCGGCTCGGGTCGTCCTTGGGCAAAGGACGTTGTTCGATTTTCGATGAGCTGCCGGTGAGCTCGAGAATCTGCTGCGCCAGTTCCAACATGGTGAACTCGCCGGGATTGCCGAGGTTGATCGGCGACTCCGGGGCCTTGTCGAGATCCATTATCTTCAGAAAGCCCGCGACGAGGTCGTCGACGTAACAGAAGGAGCGGCTTTGCTGGCCGTCGCCATAGATGGTGATGGACCGACCCTGCAGGGCCTGGACGATGAAGTTCGAGATCACCCGGCCGTCATCGGGATGCATGCGGGGGCCGTAGGTGTTGAAGATGCGGACGACGCGAACATCGGTGCCGCGGCTGCGGCGGAAGTCGAGGCAGAGGGCTTCGGCGGCGCGTTTGCCTTCGTCGTAGCATGAGCGGATACCGATCGGGTTGACGTGGCCCCAGTAGGATTCGGTCTGCGGGTGGACTTGCGGGTCGCCGTAGACTTCCGAGGTCGAAGCCTGGAAAAGGGGAATGCCGAGGCGCGAGGCGAGGTCGAGGAGATTGATCGAGCCGAGGACACTGGTCTTCATGGTGAAGACTGGATCGTGCTGGTAGTGCGGCGGCGAGGCGGGACAGGCGAGGTTCCAGATGAAGTCGGCCTGCAGGTCGATCGGGTGAATGACATCATGGCGGATGATTTCGAGCTGCGGATTGCCGATCTGGTGGGCCAGATTGCTGTGGCGCCCAGTGAAGAAGTTGTCGACGCAGAGGACCCGTTCGCCGCGACTGAGAAGTTTGTCGATCAAATGCGAGCCGAGGAAGCCGGCGCCGCCAGCGACAAGGTGGGTGCGGTTTTTGCCATAGGCACGGTCAGAACGGGCGGAGCGGGTCATGTAAAGCCTTTTAGAATTGGGGGTGTGGAATTTACGCAGCACAGATCAAACTGCAAACTTCTTTTAGGGCGCGTGAGTGGCCTTTTCATCCCACTTGGCCTCGCAGGACTCCTGCCAGCCGGGGAAATTCCAGGTGTTGGGGAAGCCGGAGCATTGGATCGGCTTGACCGGCTGGATCTGACAGACGTTTTTCCCTTCGAGGAAGATGCAGGAGCCGTCGGACTCCTTCATGATCAGGGTCAGGCCGCGGCGGTCGTAGGTGACTTCGCAATATTTGTCGATGAAGTCGAGCGGCTTCATCGCGAGGAAAGTGGCGATCTTCTCGATCTCCGGCTCCGACACCCGGACCACGCCCGGCCAGCGGCAGCAGTTGCCGCAGCGCTCACACATCCACTTGCCCATCTTGACTCTCCGCTAGATTTTGATGGCGGCAAAGATACGCGGAAATCTACGGCTGGCGAGGGCTCGCAAAATCGCGCTTTGCGCTTCGTATATGGAGCGTCTCCGGCGTTATCGAGACTAGCGCTTTCAATTCATCAAAAGGAATCCTCATGTTCAAATCCGTTTTCGCCGCCCTCCTCGTGGCCGGCAGCACTCTCTCTGCCGCTGACAGCAGCGACCCCCGCTCTCTCACGCGCGAGGCACTGACCAAGAGCCAAGGCGCTCTCGGCCATGCCGAATGCACCGTCACCGTCGAAGTGACCGTCAACGGCCAGCCGCAGCCGAGCCAGGAACAACGCGCCAAGCTGCCCGTCACCTTCATCTCCGCCAGCGGCATGGCGATCGGCACCTTGCCCAACCCCAAGGCCAACGGCGCCCCGGCAGGGATGGACATCAAGTTCACCACCACCTTGAAAGACATCAATCTCCTGACTGCTGACGGCGTCGAAATCCCCGCCCGCCTCGTCCTCAAGGATGAAGAGACCGGCATCGCCTTCTTCGTTCCCCTCAAACCCTTGGACAAGCCCATTACCTGTGTCGACTTGAGCCAAGCTGGCGCCGAACCCGCCGTCCTGGACGAGCTCTACCTGCAGATCCGTACCGACGAAAAAATGTTTAACACCGTCATCACCCAGGCCTTCCGGGTGACTGGCGCCGTCACTGCGCCCCGCAAGCTCTGGCTGATGCAAGGCGGCGCGCCCAGCGGCGTCATCGTCAGCAACGCCCAAGGCCAGCCAGTGGGAGTCATCGCCGAGCAGAATAACGTCCCGGTCGTCCTCCCCTTGAGCAAACTCGCCAAGCTGGTGGCTCAGGCGGTGAGTGAAGCCGCCAAGCCGGCGGAAAGCCTGAAAGCCGCTTTACCCAAGGCGCTTGAGCCGAAAAAGGCGGAAGCCGCCAAACCCTGAGCGGCAGAAACTTCTCAGAAATCCTGAAAATTCTTGGCAAAGCGCCTTGCAGGATTTCGAGATGCCAGTATTCTCTGGACCGCGCTGCGAGTGTAGCTCAGTTGGTAGAGCGTTACCTTGCCAAGGTAATTGTCGTGAGTTCGAATCTCATCACTCGCTCCAGATGTCAGGAACCCGCCGGATCACCGGCGGGTTCTTGCTTTTGCTTGTCAGGCAGGCGCATTGCGCCAAAAGTACAGACTGCAGGGCTTCTTGACATCGCTGAAATTTAGCATATTTATTAGCCAATGACTCACTCAGTCGGAGGTTCCTCATGTCCGATAAAAAAATCGCTACTGAACACTTCAGCCCCGAGCGTCCTGGTGTCGTTCACGTCTGGAGCCACAGCGCCCACGGCCTGCGGTGGTCCGACGAAGACCGACGCTTCATCCTTCTCTTCCTCATCGCCCGCCTTCGCGCTACGGGCTTCACTTTGTTCGCCATAAATGTCTTGCACACTCATTGGCATCTCCTGCTCCTCGCCGAAGGCGAAAAGATCTCTCCGGTTGAGCTGCGCCAGCACTGGGACGAACAGGCGCTGATCACCCAGTTGCCCAAACGCGAGGACCACTGGCGCATCGGCAAGCTTTGCGATTCCAGCAACAATCTCAGCCTCACCATGCAAAGCCTGCTTAGCAGCCTCGTCCACCGTCTCAATCAGCGTTTCAAACAGCGCGGTGATGAGCGCTTCGGCACCTGGTTCTCCGGCGGCTACCAATCGCGCCTCCTCAACGCCGAGGACAGCGATCTCGCCCGCCGCGACCCGGAGGCGGCCCTGCGCGTCGCCATCAGCTATGTCGAGAACAACGGCGTCGACGCCGGCCTCGCCGAAAGTCCCGCCGACGACCCCTTCTCCGGCATCGGCCACACCAAAGCCACCGGCAAGCCCATTTTCCGCGAGGAGAAGCTCGAACGCGTTGCCATCATGCTGCTCGGCGTCGATAGGGTCGCCGATTTGAAGAAACAATGGGCCGAAACCGAAATGCGGCCCAAGCTCTGCGCCTTCGTGCAGCAAAAGCTCGAAGAGATTTGCGTTGGCCGCAGCCTGCGTCACGCCGTGTCCAAACACTGCGCTGATTTGAGGATCGATCCCCATGGCGACGAAGCCGCCTCGCTTTTGCGCGGTCTGCAGCAGGCTTTCCTCAAGGCCCACGCCATCGGCAGCGAAGCCGAAGTGCGCCGCGCCATCGCCGCTCTCGACGAGCGCCACACTCGGCTGAAGAAACGCCTCTACCGCCTGCCGATCGCCGGACTCTTTATGCTTGGCCGACCGCCGGGATCGGCGCGCGCCGAGCGATGTCCGATAGAAGTCTGAACTGATTCCACTTCACCTGAAAAAGCCCGGTCCTGCGACCGGGCCGCGGAGCTTAGGCTCAAGTGGGCGATTTTGCGCTGGGCGCTAAGCTCCGGCATGCCCAAACGCCCGATTCACCTCCTGATTCTGCTCCTACACCTGATTTGGGGGTCGGCGGCTGTGGCGTGGGCCGGGACAGGACGCGATGAACCTGGGCAGCGACCAAAGGCGATTTCGAGATCGTCGTTGCATCCATTTGTCCATAAGTCTTTTGAGCAAGTCGGACTTGTTTAAGTCTCTTGTTTAAGTCTGCGGTTTTGATGGCTGGGTTTTCAGTAAAGAAAGCTTCTAGGTCGCGGATGAGGGCGGCGTCCGGATGGGCGCTCAGCTGGTGGTCGTATCTCGCGAAGAAATCGTGGCTCATGTGGAATTATCCTTTCAAAAATTGTGCTCTAGGTGTTTTTGGACAACAGCTTACAATATATCACTATATTCACATATCAAGCGTATATAAGCTTTAGTTTAGAAGTTTAAAATCACTTTTTTAACTTAATTCTAAACTAAATGTAGTTAATTTGCAATTCGGGAGCTTTTCGGACGGGATCTATCCCGGGTCAGCCGCGCCCTTGCAGCTTTGGATGAGCGACACAGTCGCCTGAAGAAGCGCCTCTATCGGCTCCGTATCGCGGGCTTCACCATGCTTGGCAGTCCGCCCGCGGCGGCGCGAGCCGAGCGATGTCCGATAGAAGCCTGAA
>JAYTMY010000241.1:0-10486 GCA_043748535.1 Lentisphaeraceae bacterium
CCACAGCACTGTCAAGGTCCGCAAATACCTCTACTACGAGCAGCTCCAGCAGCTCGCCGACGCCGGCTTCGAAGGCGGCGACTGGAAACCCGAAATCCGTGAGTCACTCAAGGGGCTTTACGAGCTTGCTCTCAAGACCCGCGTCTGGCGCCAGAAGAACGAAGCCTTCATCCCCATCGACGCCCCGGAAGTCCGCGTCATGGTCGACCACCTGCGCATGGAAATCGTCGGTTTGAAGCGCGAAGCTCAGACCGAAGCGAACCAGATGGTGGAAGAATTCATGCTCGCCGGCAACGTCGCCGTGGCCCAGGAAATCATCGCCAAAAACAGCGGCGGCCTGTTCCGCGTCCACCCGGCTCCCGACGAAGAGAAGTCGATGGAATTCGCCTTCACCGCCAAGGCTGTTTATGGCATCGAGGTGAGCGATCTCGGCGAACGCGAAAACTGCGTCGCTTTCTTGGCGCAATTGCACGGCCACCCCGCTGCTAGCTCGATCTCGAACGACTTCCTCCGCACTATGCAGAAGGCCCGCTACGCCGCCGAACCGGCACTTCACTACGGCCTCGGCAAAGAGCTCTACTCGCACTTCACCTCGCCGATCCGCCGCCTCTCCGACCTGCTCGTCCACCAACAGCTGTGGGAAATCGACTGCGGCCGCAAAGTGGTGTGGAAGCAGGAAGACCTCGAGCGCTTCGCCCGCCATTGCAGCGAAAGCGAAATGAATATCGACGAAGCCTATCGTGCCTGCATGAACCGCTTCAAGCTCCACTTCATCGCCCATGAACAGGAACTCGGCCGACTCCACCAGGTCAGCGCCGCGATCACTAAAATCACCCCCCGCGGCCTTCGCCTCTATAACGAAGACCTCGGCATGTACCTCAGCTGCGACCTCGCCAGCTTCGAAGACGATTACTATTTCGTCGCCGAAGACAGTTCGCATATGACCGGAAAACGCCACGGAAAAGTCATCCGTTGCGGCCAGAAAATGCTCTTCGAACTCGCCGAGCCCGACATCGGTAAAAGAGAAGTTGCTTGCCGACCGGTTCCCTGGAACCAACAGCCCCCCCTCGCTCCCCTCCCTTCCTTCCGCCAGCAAGACAACCCCGATAGAGATGTGATGAACCCCAGACAGAAATCTTCCGCCGATAAACCTTTCGGCAAATTCGCTCGCGCCGCCCCCGCTAAACACGCGCGCCAAGATGACGATGCCAAGCCCGGCGCCAAACCCGATGGCCGCAGCCCGCGCAAAACCCGCGAACTGGGTGGCAACGACAAGCCCCGCTTTAAAGGCACCGACGCCAAGCCCAAGTTCAAATCTGATGACCGCGGCGAGCGCAAACCTTTCGCCCGCGACGAACGCAGCAACGACGCCAAACCGAGCTTCAAATCTGATGACCGCGGTGAGCGCAAACCTTTCGCCCGTGACGATCGTGGCAGCGACAGCAAGCCGAGCTTCAAAGCCGAAGATCGCGGCGAGCGCAAACCCGCCTCCCGCGCCGACAGCTTCAAGCCCCGCGCCGGCGGTAAATTCGCCGCCAAGCAGGAAGCCCGCGGCGAGCAAAAGCCCTTCAACCGTGACGACGATCGCAATAGCGACAGCAAGCCCCGTTTCGGAGCCAAATCTGAAGATCGCGGCGAGCGCAAACCCTTTGCCCGTGACGATCGCAATAGCGACAGCAAGCCCCGCTTTGCCGCCAAATCCGAAGATCGCGGCGAGCGCAAACCTTTCGCCCGTGACGAATCCAGCAGCGACAGCAAGCCTCGCTTCGGCGGCTTCGCCAAATCCGAAGATCGCGGCGAGCGCAAACCCTTCGCCCGTGACGATCGCAGCAGCGACAGCAAGCCCCGCTTCGGCGGCTTCGCCAAGTCCGAAGATCGCGGCGAGCGCAAACCCTTTGCCCGTGACGATCGCAGCAGCGACAGCAAACCCCGCTTCAGCCGCGATAACGATCGCGGCGAGCGCAAGCCTTTTGCTAAATCCGAAGATCGCGGCGAGCGCAAGCCTTTCGCCCGCGATGAAGATCGTGGCGACAGCAAACCTGCCGCCTCGAAATCCCACTTCAGTGGCGCAAGCGGCAACAAAGCCCCGCAATTCAACTGGCGCGCCCATGCTCGCGGCAAAGCCGTAGAACGCAAGGCCAACCGCATCATGGACAGCCGTCCCGAAGCTCCTGAAAAAGCCGACGAAAAACCGCAGTACATGAAGAACCCCTGGCAGCGCTCCGGCCGTAAGAGCCGTCGTAAAGGTCAGTGATTTCTTCCTCCGCCCTGAAGAGCGCAGCCCCGGCTGCGCTCTTTTTCGTCGGCAATCTGATCAGACCCTTCGCGCGAATGCGTCAAGGAGATTTGCCGCGTCGCCCCGATGCGGTAGATTTGGGACCTTTCAAACCGGAGTCGACTTTCCCATGAGTGACATTCGCCGCCTCACCCTCGCCGATCTGCGCCGCAAACGCGGCGCGGGCGAAGCTCTTGTCGCCGTGGCGCTCTACGACGCCTGCTTCGCCCGCCTCGCCGATGCTGCGGTCGATATCATCCTCGTCGGCGATTCCCTCGGCATGACCGTCCTCGGCCACGGCAGCACCGTGCCGGTGACTCTCGACGACATGGTCTCGGCCACCGCCGCCGTGGTCCGCGGCAGCCGCCACGCCTTCATCGTCGCCGATCTCCCCTTTGGTACTTATCAGGCTTCGCCCGCCCAGGCCCTGGAAGCCTCGGTCCGGATGCTCCGCGCTGGTGCTCAAGCAGTAAAAATGGAAGGCGGTACTTTCCTAGTGCCGCAGGTCGAACTTCTGGTTCGCTCGGGCATCCCGGTGATGGGCCATATCGGCGTCCTGCCGCAATCGGTCAACATCAGTGGCTATCGCGCCAAAGGCCGCGACGCCGCCGAACTGCGGATGCTGCAAGAAGATGCCGCCGCTCTCCAGCAAGCCGGAGCTTTCTCTCTGGTGATGGAATGCGTCAGCGCCGAAGCCGCGACCACCCTCAGCGCCGGCCTCGACATCCCCACCATCGGCATCGGCAGCGGCCTCGGTTGCTCCGGTCAGATTCAAGTCATGCACGACATCCTCGGCCTCGATGAGAGCTTCCTCCCTCGCCACGCCCAGCGTTTTGCTGAACTCGGCCGCCTTGGCCGCGACGCCTTCGCCGCTTATGCCGAGGCGGTCAAATCCCGCCAATTTCCCACCTCCGGAAACACTTACTGAGCCCTTATGCAGATCATCGAAACCGTCAGCGAAATCCGCCAACTCTCCCGCGCCTGGAAACGTGAAGGCCGCAGCGTCGGCTGCGTCCCCACCATGGGAGCCCTGCACGAAGGCCATCTTAGCCTGATCAAGGAAATCCGACGCCACGGCGCCAGCCGCATCGTCGTCACCATCTTCGTTAACCCGACGCAGTTCGGCCCCAATGAAGACTTCAACCGCTACCCACGCACCATCGACGCCGACCTGCAAGCCTGCGCCGCCGCAGGAGTTTCTGCCGTCTACATCCCCGCTGTCGAAGAGATGTACCGCCGCGATGCTTCCTGCTGGGTCCAGGAAGAGAAACTGTCGCTCGGTCTCTGCGGGCCGGTTCGTCCCGGCCACTTCCGCGGCGTCGCCACAGTGGTCCTCAAGCTGCTCAACGCCATCGAGCCGGACCTCGCGGTTTTCGGGGAAAAGGACTTCCAGCAGCTCGCTGTCATCCGCCGTATGGTCCGCGATTTCGATCTCGGCTGTGAGATCCTCGGGGCTCCGACTCTCCGCGATCCTGACGGCTTGGCCATGTCGTCGCGCAACCGCTATCTCAGCCCCGAAGAGCGCGTCCGCGCGCTCGCTCTGCCGAAAGCGCTCGATCGCATGTGCCAGGACCTCGCGGCCAATCCCGTGTCACCTCCTTCCGTGCTCCTCGAAGCCGCGCGTGCTTCTCTTGCTGCGGTCGATGCAAAAATCGATTACATCGAGATTGTCGACGCCGAATCCTTGGCCCATCTCGACACCTTTGACGGCGTCCGCTCCGCCCGCGCCATCGCCGCCGTCCGCATCGGGGCCACCCGCCTGATCGACAACCTCGCGCTCTTCGGCTGAGGCAAACTCGAGCCGAAAACCCGAGGGTCTCCACCCTCGGGTTTTTTCTTGTTCGCAGAAAATTATCACCGTGCCGATGAATCGGCGTTGATTCTGGGAACATCTTATAGCAGGAGTCCTCGACCATGACCGACAACGACAACGCCATCATCAATCTCTTCGTCTGCCACCGCGACCGGCTGTGGACGATGGCGCATCTCATCCTCCGCGATCATCAACTTGCCGAGGACGCCATGCAGGAAACCCTCGCCGAATTGCTTCGCGGTTCAGAGACTTATGACGAGTCACGACCTCTCCTCAACTGGGCTATGGGAGTGACCCGCTTCAAGGCCTTGAAGATCCTCAGGAAACACCATCGTCTCAGCCTCTTCGATGAACAGGAAATCGCCAGCCTCGAAAATGATCTGGTTGATACAGCCCATCTTGCCGCCGACACCGATGACGATCAAACCCGGACCGAGGCGCTGCGCCATTGCCTCGGGCTCTTGAGTGAGCCCAACCGCATACTCCTGCTCAATAAATACGAAGGCAAACAAAGTGCCCGTCAGCTCAGTGCCGACCGCGGCCGCAGTGAGACTGCCATCTTCTCACTCCTGCAGCGGCTGCGACTGCAAATCCACCGCTGCGTCACCCAACAATTGGAGGTTCAGTGATTATGGATGCCCAAGCCGATCTCGAACTCATCGCTCGCTGTCTCGAAGGAAAACCCGACGCGGCGTCTCAGGCTCGCTTCAAAGAACGCCTACAAGACCCCCGCTTCCGCCGTCTTCTCCTCGATTTCGAAATCGATAATTCCCGCATGCCACGACTCCTTCTCGAGCTAGCTCACATGAAGCGCGCAAGCGCCCGGGAAAATCGATCTTTCCTCCTCTGGAGAAATCTGGCTCTGGTCGCGGCCGCAGCGCTGATCTCCATCGCCTGCCTTGTGTATTTCCGCCCCGCTTCTCCGGATCTGCCTCGCGTCGTCAGCAGCGCTGCGGGCTGGCCGGATCCGGGGCGTTCCGTGAAAGCCAGCAAGGCCTATCTGGTGCCGGACGATACTGCCGTCGAACTCGCCTATGCCGATGGCAGCACCCTGCGCCTCGCTGCAGGAACACGCCTGAGCTTCGATGCTGCTGCCGGCAAAACACTGATTTTAACCGAAGGCTCAGTGAGCGCTCAGATCAGTCCTCAGGCCGCCGGCCGCCCCATGCGTTTGCGCTGCCCGCAAGCAGAAGCTGAGGTCGTCGGCACCCGCTTCACTCTCGCGGCCCAGGAAGGTCGTTCCCGCCTTCTCGTCGAACACGGCCAGGTCCGCTTCGGCGATGGCCGGACAAGCGCTCTCGTCAGAGCCGGACAACAGGCCCAGGCCGATGCTCGGCAGCCGATCATCGCCCAAACCTTGGCTCGTGACGATGCCAATGCCTTGGCTCGTTGGAATGCCTACAGTCAGAAACTGCGCTTCGATCCCGGCATGGTCGCCTATTATGATTTCCAGGAAGGGGAAGGCGAGACTCTTCATTGCAGCAGTCCGGGCGGTAAGAACGGCAAGATCAGCCAGGCACAATGGATGGCCGGCCGCTGGACCGGCAAACATTCCTTGCTCCTCGGTCCGGGGCAACAGGTCGACATCGGCGACTCCGAGCGCCTGCGCCTGAAAGGTCCGTGCAGCGTCTTTGTCTGGTTCTGCGTCAAGGATTGGACAGAACCCTCTCATGCCCTGATCAGCAAAGGAGCCTGGAGCTGGCGCATCCAGCGAGGCGGCAACTCCCCGGGCTTGGAATTCGCCGCCAGCGACTTGTCTCCTAACGTGGTCTATGGCAAGATCCCGGTGAACGATCATCAATGGCACTTCGGCTGCGGCGTCTACGATGGCATCAGTCTCGCGATCTATGTCGATGGTCAATTGGACCAGAAACTGCTCTGCCGAGGGCGCATCGCCCAGGCCCAGAATCAGGATCGCCTTGAGATTGGCGCCAATCGCCAACATCCTCATCCCAATGCCAACTGCTGGATTGATGAAGTCGGGATTCTCGACCGTGCATTGTGTGCAGAAGAAATCAAAATTTTGTGGGATGCCGGAAAGCCCTGAGGCCATTAAACTGGGTTCAAAATCTCATAAAACATCAACCCGATCAAAGATTCAAGATCTGGCGCCTCCCTCAAAACTCTGCTGCGACCGCAAAAGCCCTGCGCTCGCGACGTGAGGCGAATCGATTTCATGCTCAAATCCGTGGGCCTTGCCAACGGCTAAGCCAGCTGCGACCGCGACGCGCTGCCTTTTGAGGGAAGAACCAAGATTGCAGAGGCGAATCGGCCGTCAACTTCGGAATGCAGATTAAACCTAAATTCCACACCTCGCTCACCCTGTGCACGAAATCTTCCTGATCGGCTAAATTGACAGGCGACGCGGCAAGCCCGCCGCGAGGAGGTCAAAATGGCGAAAAAGATAAGTGATGAAGATCCCCACCAAATCTGGAAGGCGGCCCTGCCCGGCACGATCCTGAGCCTGCCCGGTGATCGCAGCATTCCTTTGCAGGAACTCAAAGAAGGTATCGCCAGCGGCTTCGGCGGCATTCCGATGGTTCTGTCGATGGTTGCAGCCAGCGGGCAATGGCAGGAGCTGATCCAAGGGCTGCCGCCTAATCGAGGCAAAAACGGCTACTCCGTCGATGATGTCCTCAAGACCATGTTCGCCTCGGTTCTCGCCGGCGGCAGCCGTTACCGCCATGTCGAACACATGCTCCGCGACAAGCTGCTGGCGGAGATGATCAACGCCGACCTGTGTACCGACGAATCCCTCAACCGCGCCATTGCCCGGATGGCGGCGCAAGGAGCTCAATCGCATGTCGATATGATGCTGCGCCGCTCGGCCTTGCCTACCCTCCGCTTCATGCCCGGCTGGCACCTGGCCCTCGACCCCACGATCAAAACCGTCTACGGCCATCAGGAAGGCGCCGAAGTCGGCTACAACCCGCACAAGAAAGGCCACCGCGGCTACGCTCTCCACATCGCCACCGTCTCCGGCGCCCGGCTTGTGCTGCAGTGCACGGTCAAGCCCGGCAATTTGACCTCCCCGGTCAATGCCCTTGACTCGACTCTAGATCTCATCGATTGGACCCGCAGCGAAGACGTCGCGCCCGGACTGGTGCTCGGGGATGTCGCCTTCGGCAACGACACCGTGATGAAGCCTTTGGAAGAACGGAAAATCCCCTGCCTCTTCCGCCTGAAGCGGAGCAAAGGCGTCGACACACTTTGCCGCAGGGCCTTGGAGCAACGAATCCTCTTGCAGGTCCAGTGGAAGGACTGCGGCAAGGGCTATAAAGGTTGCAGCGCCCGCTTGCAGCTGCAAGGTTGGGACGCGCAGCGCTGGGTGATCATCCTAGCGCGGCCGATCCGCCGTCCGAAACCCTGCTTGCCAGCGCTGCCCGACAAACAAGCGCCGCCAACTTCCGGCGAAGCCCAATTGCTGCCGCCCCAAAAGAAGCGTGGACGTCCCGTCAAAGCTCCGCCCGGCCCCAAGCAAGCGGTCTTTGACTTCAGCTGGAACGCCGAAAGCAACACCTTTCAAGTCAAGGGATCGATGGTCAAACGCGCGGCCACGATGACGCCACCGCCTCCGGCGGCGGAAGCCAAGAGCGCCAGCACCGCCATCGGCAGCCCCGCCCCCGCTCAGATTGTCGAAGACCCCGATGACTACGAATTCATGGTGTTGGTGACCAGTCTCCCTGAGGACACCCCGATCGAGGTGATCGCCCAGTATTACCGCCAGCGCAGCGATTGCGAGAACCCCAACGACCAACTGAAGAACCAGCAATCGCTAGGCGGCTTCACCTCGCACAAAATGGAAAAAACCGCCCTCACGGCCTCGCTCTCCTGCCTGTTCCACAACTACTGGATCCTTTTTGCCCGCTGCGTCGAGCCGGAGCAGACTACCGAGCAGATCACCGGTCGCCCCGCCTTGATTCAAATGCCAATACTTATGACGACAAAAAACAACGAATCGACACTGCGCCTTGGCCCAGTAGGAAACCATCCACACTTAATGTTGGGACTCATTATGGCTATAGCGTTATTCTCGAATTTAAACAAGCCAATGACACAGTCTGTAGCGGTAGACGGAATTCATAAAAATACATATCGATCTAGCCAAGAAAAATGGACGGCGATCTGCGCCCATGCGTGGCGAAAGTACTTGCCTGGCCCGAGTGGAGCCGGATCAGGTGACCGAAGCACCCCGTCACGGGGGCCAGCGCCGCCGTTACCGGGCTAATCCACCCGCCATTTTGTCAAAAATGATAAGTATGAAGAAGGTCGCTGCAGCCCCCTTCATGGACCGATTTTGCCTAGGTGTGGAATCTAGGTTAAACCAGATCGTTTGTGGCGTCTAGGCCACCATTTCTTGTTGGCCGATTGGACCAATAACTTCCTCATCTAAATTCAGACTTCCTGACCCGGTGCAGCGAATGACGGGAATAGGGATGGCACTTGCTGTGATGCTCAACCCTATCCCGGCTTAGCCGGAACCAACTTTCAGCATGAAATACAGTTGCTTATGAAGTATTGGGTTGCGGGCTTGTTCAGTCCCGAAGGGGCGGCCTGATCTCAGCCCGGGGCGCAGCCGAGGGACGAGGCGCAGCCCCGGGTGAGGAGAAAATGAGGTTCGAGCCCTGAAAGGGCGATCTGAAAACCCGGGGTCAATTTCAAGTTCGGATTGTTCATCTATGCCGAGTTTTCAAGCCGCCCTTTCAGGGCTCGAATCTCTAAACCTGAAACCTGGGGTTGCGCCTCGTCCCTCGGCTGTGCCCCGGGTGAAGGTCAGGCTGCCCCGCTGGGGCAAAGAAACAAACTCAGAGTCTTCATAAATGCGACATCTTTTGTTGCATTTGTTCCTGATCGGAGTCTGAACAAATGGCCACACAAGGCACAAAGAGCACAAGATCTTGAGCTTCCCCTTTTGTGCTTCTTGTGGCGAAGTGTTGGTGTTCACTTGGTTCCGGCTACGCCGGGATAGGGGAAACCAGAAAGTGCCAATGCGTTCCCAATTGTGTCGTGCGGTGGGTCAGGAAGTCTGAAATTCTGATCCTGTCGAGAACCGGGTCAATCGCAAAAGCCTCCGCCACCCCCAACTTCTGGCCAGATGAAGTCGAAAATCTCGACAAAGTCCTGTGAAGCGGGTAGACCGTGACATGAAAACATCTTTCCAGAAATCTTTGCGATGAATCATCCCGATTCAAGTGAATGTTTTCTAATCAGGAGACACGCGCCATGAAAACTTCAAACCGCTTCACCTTGCTCGAACTCCTCTGCGTCATCTGCATCATTCTGATCTTGGCATCCTTGCTCTCTCCGGCCTTTTCGCGGGCAAAACAAGTCGCAAAAATCGCCGTCTGCTCGTCCAACCAGAAGCAATTGCACTTCGGCTTTTCCCTATTCGAGAAAAACGCCCGTCGTCTGCCTCCCGGGGGCAATAACTACGACGAAGCTAGAAACCTCCCCTGGCGCGAGAACCAAGATGTCTCGTGGGACGACCGCATTGCGATCTACATCGGACGGGACCTGACTGATTCGGAGTACCTGGCTAATTCCGTGAACAAGAAATCCAATGCCGACAGCTTGCTGCGTTGCCCGAGTGACAAGGATAACGATCCGGTCAAGCTCGTGCGGACCTATTCCGTCAACGCCTATGGTCTATGGAACTCCCAGTCTGGTGCCGCCTCTGACTACCGCATTCCGAGCAACTTCAGCACTGGAATCATAGGCCTGATGATCTCTCGCCGCAGCAGCGAAGTTGCGACTTCTGGGCAAGCTCTGTTGCTTACCGAAGGCTTCAACGCATCGCCGAAATTTGCCGGTTACAGTTGGTACAGCGCATTAGCCCGGGACTTTGACTTTGCTCCGTACGATTATCACAACGGCAAGCGGGTGGCGCTTTATCTCGACGGCCATTCACAGATCATCCCCAACAGCTCATTGATCCCGGGGACGGATTCCTTCCTCCAGAATCTCAGCATTCGTTGAGGTGGAGTATGAACGAATTCCTTTTCTTCGCCGGCCTCGGCAGTTTTATCGCCGGAACTGTACTTTTGCTTAAGGCTTCTCAGGGGCCGAAGTATAAATTCGGCAGTGCCTTCGCGCTGATCACCGGCTGCTTGCTTCTCGTCCTTCGCCTGATCCTTCTGGATCCCAATGCGGAAAGCGCAGAAGAAGATCGGGCTAATTACTCGCTCGCACGGGAAGTCGAGGCCGAAAAGATCGGTAGTCAACTGAAAACCCTCTTCGATTCCGGCAACTTGAAATCGCTGGTGATTTTCGGCCCGGGAGAATTCGAGAAGAGCTCATTCATGGTTACTACTCACGACGCGACTGAGCCCGGCGTGAGCTGGCCGGCCGGTGCATGAGTGGGGATGGAGGAGGAAGAGCCGGAGAGGCGTCACGGAGGA
>JAYTMY010000242.1:0-18215 GCA_043748535.1 Lentisphaeraceae bacterium
ACGATCATCGGAATCATCGGTTTCAGGGTGTTGATCCGGTCGAGCAGGGCGACGCCGGAGAGATCAGGGAATTCGAGAGCCGTGATCACCATGTCGACCGCGGCGGCGCGGCGCGAAGCGAGCAAGCTGGAGAGCTCGGCGCCGCTTCCGCAGGTGATGACGGTGAGGTTCATTCGACTTAGCATGGTGCGGGCGAGGCGCAGGGATTCGGGATCGGGGTCGGCGACGACGATGGTGTGCTGGCCGCTGTGGATGCCGGCTTCGAGGAATTCCATCTCCTCCGGTCCCGGTGCCCAGGGGGAGGTGCAATGGCTGCAGATGCGCCGCATCAGGCGTTGCGCCATGACGGCGCGCACCGCGGTGGCGATGAGGAAGGGCTGGCAACCGAGGTCGATGAGACGGGCGATGGCGCCCGGGGCGTCGTTGGTGTGCAGAGTCGAGAAAACCATGTGGCCGGTGAGGGCGGCCTGCACCGCGATCTGGGCGGTTTCGAAGTCGCGGATTTCACCGACCATGATGACGTTGGGAGCCTGGCGCAGCATCGAGCGCAGGACGGCGGCGAAGGTCAGGCCGATCTGGTGGTTGACCTGCACCTGGTCGATGCCCTTGATCTCGTATTCGACCGGGTCTTCGGCGGTGATGATCTTGCGCGAGGTGTTGTTCAAGGTGTTGAGGAAGGCGTAGAGCGAGGTGGTTTTGCCGGAGCCGGTGGGGCCGGTGACAAGGAAAATGCCGTTGGGCAGCTTCACCGTCTTCTCGATCAGCTCCAGGTCGTCCGAGAAGAAGCCCAATTCACTGAGCGAAATGGTGACCGAGCTGCGGTCGAGAATCCGCATCACCACGCTTTCGCCGCGGGGAGTGGGGATCGAGGAAACCCGCAAGTCGAGTTGTTTCCCTTGCACCACCAGGTCGATCCGGCCGTCCTGCGGCAGGCGCTTCTCGGCGATGTTCATGCTGCCGAGGACCTTGATCCGCGAAATGATGTTCAGGGACAGGTTGGAGGACAAACTGTGCGCCTCGGAAAGGACGCCATCGATGCGATAACGGACGCGGAGGCGTTTCTGCAGGGGCTCGATGTGGATGTCGGAAGCTTTTGCCGCCACCGCGCCGGAAAGGATTGAGTCGACCAGGAGGGCGACCTGGGATTCGCCAGTCAAAGACGGGCGGCCGGTGCTGAAGGAAGAGCGCGTACGGGAGAGCTCGCGTTTTTCCACTTCTGCCTGGACTTGGACCGACAGGTTGCCTAACTCCTCCTGTACCGCATGAGCCGTGGCCGAGTACCAGTGGTCGATCGCCTGCTCAAGTTGACGCGTCGAGCAGGTCACCGGCGCGATCGACAGGCCGAGGGTGTTGCCGAGGGAGTCGAGCCGCCCGGTTTCCGAGGGTTCGTCGGTCGCCACGGTCAAGACGCCGTCGCAGATGTTCAGCGGCAGCAAGCGGTTCTTGCGGGCGTATTCGACTGGCAGCAAGGCCAGGGCTTCGGGACTGGGGACGAGGTGCTCGACCCGGACCGTCTCCACCCCGACGGCATCGGCGATGAGGAGGTTGCAGTCCTCAATCGTCATGATGTTCAGGGCTTCAAGGGCTTCTTCGTGGCTGATCCCGCCGGCCTCGGCATAGGATTCAATCTGGCTTCGGACATCGTTGTCCAAGGCTCCCATTTCCTGAAGAATGTCGAGGATGATGGACTCTTGCATGATCTCGCCTCCGCTGTCGCTGCTGAGAACTTAGGTCGCAGCCCGGGCAGAAGCAAGGGGTGCAGGCGAAATCTGTCGCAGTTAAGGATGAATTTCATGGGATGGAGATGGCTTAGGAATTATGACGTAAATTTCCCTCTGTATCCGCTTGTAATCCAGGGGGGGGGGGCGTATAGTGGCTTGTTACTTCATAATTTAAAGAGGGTACAAATCTTCATGAGCCTAGACGGGATCAATAGGTGGCGAGATCGGATGTCATCCAAGATGGCCGGGATGGTACTGGTCTTATCGGCTGGGCTGTTCGCTGCAAACGGGCTGAGCAAGCTGCTGGCATCGTCGCCGGGTGAAAGCGTCCTTAGCGACTTGATCGGGCACGGGATTTGGGCTCATCGTAGTCTTGGGATTCTTGAATTGGCCTTGGCTGCGGCATTGCTCTTTCGCGCCTCTCGAGCTTGGGCGCTGCGGCTGATGATGATTTTTCTGGCGGCATCTCTGCCTCTGCTCGGTCGGGAGCTGGGTCGGGAAAAACCTCGACCCTGTGGCTGCATGGGCATCGCGGCCATGTTGAAGTGGAGCGATGCAAAAAATTCGCAGCGCCACGACTTGCTTTTCGCCCTCGTCCGTAACTTCTTGCTCTTGGGGGCTCTCGCAGCCACCGCGCGCAAGCTGAACCCCAAACAACAACCGACAGAAAAACCACAGGATCCCGCATGTCCATCAGTCCCATAAAAAATATTCTCACTGGCCTCGCGCTCGGTGGCTTGCTCACAATGTACTTGCATGCTGAGCAAGATTCGGAAGGCGATGGTGCTGGCGGCGTGAGTGAATTTTGTTCGTATAGTTATACGTATACTAAACTTGATGTAGGAGATTGGATGAACTCGCATAATACCACTGGAGACACTGGGTTGGATACAGTGCCATCAGGAATATGTAATCCTTGCGTTAAGCCCACTTGCCCGAAAGCTGAGAGGAAGAATGACATTACTCGTGATTATACTGATAAGAACGGTAAAAAGTCAAAAGTTAAAGGAACCATAGTGCTTGATAACGAGGCGTGTATAGAATGTAATAAGGTTGATTATACTCGAGATCAGGCTTATGAAAAATTTGCTAAATAAATAAAATGGCATAATCCATGTCAATGCGAAAGTCTTCGTATTGACATGGGGGCAGAAGTAGTTTTTTAAAACAATTCAATAGTGAGGTTTCTTATGTTCAATGTAATCACCGCACTTGGCATAAGTTTGAGCAGCGGGCAATCCGAGCCAAGTAGTTCTGATGAGCTTCCTAAAACTTTTCCGACCCTGGATGATTTCGTTAAAAAACCTACTCAGCGCCCAAATTATCTTGCCGATTTGCCAGCTGTGATGAAGTTGTGGTGCGGTTATAATAAGAAATTGGATGCGGGCAAGGAAAGTGTTGCAACAGTGAAAGAGATTGAGGATTTGATTAGCTTTATTGATTTAACTAAGCCAATTCGTGATCAAGAAGACGCAATTTTTAAGAAGGTCGACGCATTGTCCAAAAAATCGGTTGCAAATGCTTTTGTCCAGTTTGAAGATCAATGGCAGCGTACAGATTTGCTCAATTATCAAGGTATTGGAAGCCAAGTTAATCTTAAGGAGAAACTTGATTCACGGGCATCTAAACTTAATACATTGTTGTATCTTTTGGCAAAGAAAGGTGATTCTAAGCACTTTGCTATTTTCATTAATTTTGTTCGAATTGACATCAGGCAGACAAATGCGGATATACAGCGATTTGGACTTTTAAAAATTCGTAAAATTTACAGCAAAAAAAATCCAGACTTTACTAAAGAGAGAAATCCTGAGATTTTAAAATTTTTATTCGAAAATATTAGCGACCAGGATTATGCGGATGTTTTTTGGTATGCTGAGGGTGCTTGGCACTACGAATTAGCCAGTGATAAAGACGATGTGAAGCAGATGTTAGGTGAAGTAAAATATGCAAAGCTACCACTTCAGATTCAGCATAACATTGCTTATGATGACACTAGAGATCATTCGCCAGAATCGGTAAAAAAAAATCTTCCTACATTATTGCGTAATGATGGCTCATTCTATGACATTTTGATCCGAGATTATGCAAATATTAAAATCCCTAAAGAAGAGATAAAGAAGTAGTTTTTTTGTTGTTGCACTGGTGATTGCGCGTCAAATTTATATTTTGAGGCATAAAAAAACTTAGAGGTGTTCCCGATGATTTATTGGCTAGGTGCTTTCGTTCTAATTTTTGCGACTGACCCATCGGCTGAGCTGAAAGCCTTGCCGGACTACAAGGTGAAGCTGGAGAAAAGCGATTTAAGGGCTTCGCGCTTCGATCCTGGGGACTTCGAGAAGGCGACGCGGGCGCTTGAGGGAAAAATCGGGGAAGAACGAAGCTTTACAGGCAGTCGGACGGGCATGCCCTACCGACTGTATGAGCCGGACGAGAAAGTTCGCAAAGGGAAGAAGCTCCCCTTGGTGATTTTTCTGCATGCTCCCTTGGATGTGAATGAACCCTTGAAACACCCGCAGTTTCTCGCCTTTATCGATGCCAAGGCGCAGAAGGATGATCCTTGTTATTTATTGGCACCACGGCTCAAATCGGGAAAATTTTGGGGTGGCTTTGAGGTCGTTTATCCGCCAGGAGCACCGCAGCAGAAGCTCTTTGAGGAGCGCAAGGCAACCGCATCGCAAGAGGCACTTATGGAGCTGATTGCGGCTTTGATGAAGGATCACGCGGAGATTGATCCCGATCGGGTATATTTGACTGGTCTGTCGGCAGGTGGTTCAGGTTGTTTCTGGGTGGCGGAAATGTTCCCTCGGCACTTTTCCGGGTTGGCACCTGTTTGTGCTGGGACATTGAAGTGTTATCAGTCGGTTGTGACACCTCAGAAGCTGGCAGTGTGGGCCTTTGTCAATCGTGGCGATGAGGAAGAGACGAAAAAGACCTGCGGATTGTTGCTGGACCGATGCAAGGGCTGGGGAGGCAAGGTGCAATACAACACTTACACCGATCAAGGTGTGGGTGGGCATAGTGCTTGGAACTGGGCTTACGCGGAGCCGCACTTGGCAAACTGGCTGTTCAAGCAGAAGAGAGAGAAGCCGAAGCCGGGTGAGAAGGTCTTTTGGTGAGACAGGCAGCAGCTTGGCTGGCTTGCGTAGTGCTGTTGGTTGCCTTGGTTTGGGAAAACGGGCGGCAAGCGGCTGCCGAGCGGGAACGATTGGCTCGCAGGGTCACGCCGGCGCGGATGATGGCGGCGCGTGTGCTTTTGCCGCATGAAGCGCGGCGCTGCGCCTGGTGGTATCCTGACGGCGATCGCGGCGAGAAGTCGGCGCGAGAAGCTTATGTCGCGGGCTTGAACGGGCTGCTGTATCCGCATCGTTTCGTTTGGGCGAAGGAAGGTAATGTGAAAGAATTGGAAGAGTTGCTGGCTCCGTCTTGGTCCGGGCAGGCCTTGGTGAAGTGGTTGAAGCAAGTTGATGCGGCGGGCCACTGGCAGATTCTGCGTGATGACGGAGTGCTGACTTATGCCCGACGTAAATGATTGGCTTGGAGCTGGACTGGCGCTCCTGCTGCCGGGGCTGTTATTGTGGCCCTGGCGTACTTGGTTGGCGCCAGGAAGTCGAGGCTTGACGGCTCTATTGTGGCTGGCTCCGGTGGGCTGGGGAATTTTGGGATGCGGCCTGTTTCTTCTGGCCTTGCTTGGGTGTCCACCGGGCAGGGTTAGCGGATTAGCGATCCTGCTCAGCTTGGGGGTTTTGGGGTGGTATTTGTCGCGGCGCAGAGTGTTGGTAAGTATGGCAGCATCCCCGTGTTCGGCGATCAGCCGATGGGACCGCGTCGGAATGGGATTGGCGTTGGCTGCCTGGGGGGCGATCGCAACTGCTTGGGCTTCAGTCGGGCTGAAGGGATCTCAGCATGTGCCCTGTGTGTCGGTGTGGGGCTACAAAGTGCAGGCGATTCTAGGAGAGCGGGGTTTGCCTTTTGGGCTGTGGGAGCCTGGGCGTACGGCAGCTTTGCATCCGGAATACACGTTGACTTGGCCCATGTTTCTGTCGTGGGGGCAATCTTGGCAAGGAGGAGATTATGATGCGATTGCGATCAAACTCTTTCCCCTTTTGCTTGGTCTTTGGATCGCGGCACAACTTTACCTTTTCGCCCGTGAGGCGGGTCTCGGTATTCCCCGGTCTTTGATGCTGAGCGCTGCCATGGCTGGTGGGGCGGTAGCGCAGACACTTGGCGTGGCTTTGTATGCGGAGAACTTTCAGTTGGTGGTTTTGCTGTCGGCATTCCGGGTGTTGGGGCAAGCCCGCAGGGCAGGTCTGGCATCCCTGTGGACGGCAGGCGGTGTCCTGCTCGGTCTCGCGGCGGCAGTGAAGCAAGAAGGTCTGTTGTTGGTACTGCTGTTAGGGGCAGGTTTGGTCTGGCGGGAGAAGGAGGGGCGGCAGGCTCTCTTGAGGGGGCTGGTGCCGACTTTGTTGTTGGGGCTAGGAGCACAAATGGGGCTGGTGAAGCTCCTTGGGATGGGGAGTATCGATTTCGCGATGACTGGGGGTCCCGGTTGGCCTGGTGTGTGGCGGGCTGTGCGTGAGACTTGTTCGCTGCTGACTTGCCACGGAGCTGACTACCGGTGGAGCGGGACGCCGCTGGCTTTGGCGAGCTTCGTTGGCTTGGCTCTGTGGAGCTGGTATCGGGGAAACAAGCAGGCTGTAATGGCCGCTTGTCTGCCGATAATGGTTTTGTTGCTGATTTTTCACGGTTGTTTCTTTTTTACACAGCGGGATCTTGGCTGGCATGTGCAGGCCTTGGACCGACTGTGGCACTTCGTCTTGATCGTGAGCTCGGGTCTGTTGTTGGTCGAGATATCGAGTCACAAAGCCACAAAGTCGCCGATCCGGAGTTAGATTCCGGCCGCCCGAATTCATCTCAAACCAGGAGCCCCGTCCATGTCTCTCACGCTGAAAAAATCCGCCGTCTCTCTCAAGCCCGCCGGCCCCGTCGTCCTCTGCATCATGGACGGCATCGGCTACTCGAAGAACCCCGCTGGCGATGCCTACGCCGCCGCCTACAAGCCCAATCTCGACTGGCTGCACGCCAACGCCCCGCACCGCTCCATCCTCGCCCACGGCCTCGCCGTCGGCCTGCCCTCTGATGACGACATGGGCAACTCCGAAGTCGGCCACAACGCCATCGGCGGCGGCCGCGTCGTCGCCCAGGGTGCCAAGCTGGTCAACCACGCCATCGCCTCCGGCGAGATGTTCCAGGGCAGCACATGGAAGCAACTTATGACCCAGGTCAGCGGCGGCTCCACCCTGCACTTCCTCGGCCTCTTCTCCGACGGCAATGTCCACGCTCACCTCGATCACCTCAAGGCGATGATCAACCAGGCGGTCAAGGAAGGCACCCGGAAGATCCGCGTCCACGCTCTGCTCGACGGCCGCGACGTCGGCGAAACCACCGCACTCGATTACATCCTGCCCTTCGAGGACTTCCTGAGCGGCGTCCGCAAACAGGGTTGCGACATCCGCATCGCCTCCGGCGGCGGCCGCATGTTCCTCACCATGGACCGCTACAACGCCGAGTGGTCGATGGTCGAACGCGGTTGGAAGACCCACGTCCTCGGCCAGGGACGCCAGTTCAAATCCGCCGCTGAAGCGGTCGAAACCTTCCGCGCAGAAGCCAAGGTGATCGACCAGAATCTCCCCGCCTTCGTCATCGCCGAAAACGGCAAGCCGGTGGGCACGGTCGAAGACGGCGACGCCGTCATCTTCTACAACTTCCGCGGCGACCGCTCGATCGAGATCTCCCGCGCCTTCGACGAAGAGACCTTCACCATCTTCGAGCGCCAGCGCCGTCCCAAGGTCTTCTACGCCGGCATGATGGAGTACGATGGCGACCTGCACATCCCCAAGCACTACCTGGTCAACCCGCCCGCCATCTCGCAGCCCCTGTCGGAATTCCTCTGCGCCAACGGCGTCCGCCAATATGCCATCTCGGAAACCCAGAAGTACGGCCACGTCACCTACTTCTTCAACGGCAACCGCTCCGGCAAGTTCAACGAAACCCTCGAGACCTTCGTCGAAATCCCCTCCGACGTCTGCTCCTTCGACACCCGTCCCTGGATGAAAGCGGTCGAGATCACCGATGCCACCGTCGACGCCATCACCTCCGGCAAATACGACTTCGTCCGCCTCAACTACCCCAACGGCGACATGGTCGGCCACACTGGCGACTTCAACGCCGCCCGCATCTCGATCGAGGTGATGGACATCCAGATCGGCCGCCTCACCGCCGCCGTGAAAAAAGCCGGCGGCGTCCTCGTCGTCATCGCCGACCACGGCAACGCCGACGAGATGTACGAGCTTGAGAAAAACGGTCAGCCGAAGATCGACAAGGCCTCGGGTCAACCCAAGGCCAAGACCTCGCACACCCTCAACCCCGTGCCCTGCATCGTCTACAATCCCAGCGGCGAAGCGCTCAAGCTCAGCGACGACCCGAAACTCGGCCTCGCCAACATCTCCTCCACCGTGCTGAAACTGCTCGGTTATGAGAAGCCGGAGATTTATGTGGAGTCGATTGTGAAGTGAGACTGCGCCAATGAGAGCTCTGTCGACGGAAGTCGGTTGGAGTCGGATAGTTTCGGCCTGCCTCATTCCGGTTGAGCTTGGTTCGTGCGTCGCGAAGCGACAGGATGAATGTAGCCGGGGGTTTTAACCCCCGGACCAGGGCGAGTGGAAATCGCTGTCGCGAAGCGACAGGATGACAGGTTGGCGGTGGTGATGCGGAAGGCGCACACCCGAACATATCTGTCACCGCGTCGCTGCCGCGACGCCAAATTCATTGCCAAACGTACCGGGGCTTGAAAGCCCCGGCTACAATCACACCGTCGCTTCGCGACGAGCAGCTCAAACTTGATTTGGTTATACAGGTCGATTAATGCGGCGAACGCAGAACTCGACGATGTCAATCGATATCTATCGAGGCCGCTTCTTCCAGGGTTCCAGACTCGTTCATCGCCATAAAAAGCCCCGCGATTTTCATCGCGGGGTTTTTCTTGGTCGAGGGCTTGGGATCAGTGGTGATCGCAGCCTTCGCCGTGGATGTGGCCGTGCTCGAGTTCATCGGCGGTGGCGGCGCGGACGCTTTCGATCTTGACGTCGAAGACGAGGGTGAGTCCGGCGAGGGGGTGGTTGCGGTCGACGGTGACTTCGTCGCCGTTGACGCCCGAGACGGAGAGGATGACGATGTTGCCTTCTTCGTCGACGGTCTGGAATTGGTCGCCGACGGCGACTTCTTCTTCGAAGTTGTCTTTCGGCAGGGTGTCGATGAGGGATTCATCGCGTTCGCCGAAGTGTTCATCGGGGGCGAGGGAGAACTGCAAGGCGGCGCCAGCTTCGAGACCTTCGAGGCGGGCTTCGGCGGCGGGGATGAAGCCGCCATGGCCGTGGATGTAGGTGAAACCGCCTTCGGTGGTGTCATCAACGGTATTGCCGTTGGAATCCTTCAGGGTGAACTGCAGGGTGACGACGCTGTTTGTCGAGATTTTCATGAAGCTTCCTTTTTGTTCTTAAGCACGGAGCACTTTGAGCATCTCGGCGTTGGACGGGTAGCGTCCCATCACGGAGAGGATTTGACGCAAGGCTTCATCCTTGCG
Organism: Lentisphaeraceae bacterium; assembly: GCA_043748535.1. Lineage (GTDB taxonomy): Bacteria > Verrucomicrobiota > Lentisphaeria > Lentisphaerales > Lentisphaeraceae > CAMCSH01. Next base: position 9,361 of record JAYTMY010000242.1, read on the forward strand.
GGTTTCTGCCAGGGCGGCGCGGAGGGCCTTCGCCTTGGCGAAGTCGTCGGCGGGCATCAGCAGGTGGTCGTTGCGGGTTCCTGATTGGAGGATGTTGATTGCCGGGAAGAGGGCTTTTTCGGCGAGGGAGCGATCGAGGACGATCTCGCAATTGCCGGTGCCTTTGAATTCGCGGAAGATCAGTTCATCCATCTGGGAATCGGTTTCGACCAGGGCGGTGGCGACGATGGTGACCGAGCCGCCTTCTTCGAGTTGGCGTGCGAGGCCGAACATCTTTTTCGGTTCGGTGAGGGCTTCCGAGTCGATGCCGCCGGACATGGTGCGGCCGCTGCCGCGCAGGGCGTTGTTGAAGGCGCGAGCGAGGCGGGTGAGCGAGTCCATGAAGAGGACGACGTCGCGGCCGGCTTCGGCCTTGGCACGGGCGAGGCTGAAGACGAGGCGAGCGAGGCGCAGGTGCGACATCTTGTCTTCATCGTTGGTGGAGGCGAAGACCGAGGCGCCGAGAGCTTCGAACTTCTTGCGGAAGTGGGTCACTTCCTCGGGGCGTTCGTCGACGAGGAGAAGCATGACTTCGCAGTCGCGGTGATTTTTCAGGACGCCTTCGAGCATCTGTTCCATGATGATGGTCTTGCCCGAGCGGGGAGGAGCGACGATGAGGGCTCGTTGGCCGCGGCCGATGGGGGTGAAGAGGTCGATGAGGCGGCAGGAAGGGGCGCAGCCGGCGTGCTCGAGGGTGAGAGGCTTATTAGGCGTGATGGCGTTCATGTTTTGGATGCCGCGGCGGCGCTGCCATTCGTCGGGGCGCATGCCGTTGATGGCGCTGATGAAGCACAGGCCGGGGGCCTTCGGGTGGTGCTTGGCTTTGCCTTCGACGAGGGCGCCGTCTTCGATGTTGAAACGGCGGATGAACTGCTGCGGGACGTAAATGTCATCGGGAAGCTGCCGGAGGCCGGCGTCCATGCGACGCAGATTGCCGTGGCCAGCGCGATTCTTCTCGAGGATGCCCGAGCAGTTAAATTCGTCAGTCTTGTTCGTCATTTCCGTTTCTGAAGCCAAGTTAGAGATTGTGACATAACCAAGCGCCGGTTCGGATCCCAAGGGCATAGATGCCGGATCCCCCACCCGCGACACAAGGACAGGAAAACATAGATGACATACATCGATAAGGCAAGGCAAGTTCTCGAAATCGAGAGAGATGGCATCCGCCGCATCTCCGAGCAGCTCGACGGCCGCTTCGATCAACTGGTCGAAATCTGCCTCGACACCTTGGCCAAACGCGGCAAAATTGTCCTCTCCGGGGTCGGCAAATCCGGCCAGATTTCGCAGAAGCTTGCCTCCACCTTGTCGAGCACTGGTTCACGCGCCTGTTTTCTCCATCCGGTCGAGGCCATGCATGGTGATCTCGGGGTTCTGGGCGACGACGATCTCTTCATCGCCTTGTCCTACTCTGGCGAAACCGAGGAGCTGCTGCAAGTGATTCCGGCGGTGCGTCGCCTCGGCATTCGTATAGCGGCGCTCACCGGCAACGACGATTCCTCTCTCGCCTCGTTGGCCGACGTCGCGGTCTCCTGCCGGATCGAGCAGGAGGCCTGCCCCTTCAATCTCGCGCCCACCACCACCACCACCGCCATGCTGGCGCTCGGCGATGCGCTGGCCATGGTGCTGATGCAGGAGCGCAATTTCCAGATCGAAAACTACGGCATGCTACATCCCTCCGGGGCCATCGGCCGCAGTGTCACCCTGAAGATCAAGGATCTGATGCGGACTGGCGAGCGTCTCTGCGTCGTCTCTCCGGAGACCACCGTCATCGCCGCCGTCCTGGCGATGTGCAGCACCAAAGGCGGCACCGCCCTAGTCGCTTGCGATGACCGCATTCTGCGCGGCATCTTCACCACTGGCGACCTGAAACGCGTCGTCGCCCGCAGCCCCGACGCCCTTCATTGGCCGGTCAGCGACGCTATGGTGAAAGACCCGGTGACCATCCATCCTGAGGCGATGGCGGTCGAGATCATGAAAATTCTTCGGGCGAAAGCCATTAACTCTGTGCCAGTTGTGGATGGTGACAGAAGAGTTTGCGGGGTTGTTGACATTCAGGACTTGCCTAAGTTCAAGGTCATGTGATATTTTCTCAATATGAAAGTAGGCATTCTCGGCGACATCCACGCCAATCTCCCGGCTCTCGAAGCCACACTCAAAACCTTGGAATCCCTCGGCTGCACCAGCTTTGTCTCGGTCGGAGACATCGTCGGCTACGGGCCCTTCCCGAAAGAGTGTCTCGAACTTCTCCTCAACCGTGGTATCCCCTGCGTCAAGGGTAACCACGATGAATACGTGTCGCAAGAAGAGGACACCTGGAGCATCAATCCGGAAGCCCGCTTTGCCGTCAACTGGACCCGTGAGCAGTTGTCACCGGAACATCGCCGCATCTTGGCTGAATTGCCTGAAGAGCTCGACTGCATGGACTTCTCGGTGGTGCACGCCTCGTGCACGCCGCTGCCCCGCTGGTCCTACATTCTCGATGAACGCAGCGCTGCCAATTCACTTCGCCATCAGCGCCGCGACATCTGTTTTCATGGCCACACCCATCTTCCTTGCGTCTTCGAAGAACTGCCCCTCAGTGCCGAAACGCAGCGCATGCTGGAGGAATCCAGCTCGTCCCACCTCGAGCTGCTCGATAAGCTCGGCCTGACCGCGCCGATGCCCCGCCTGTCTCTGATTCGCGACGGCATGATCCTCAGTCACGGGCGTCGCTGGCTGGTCAATGCTGGCTCCATCGGTCAGCCGCGCGACAAAGATCCTCGCTCCGTTGCCCTCGCCTATGATACCATTAGCCGTGAGCTCCGCATTCTGCGGGTTCCCTACGATATCAAGCTGGTGCAGGCGCCGATGATCGCCGCCAACTTCCCCGAACGCCTGATTCAGCGTTTGGAAGTCGGGCGCTGAGCCGCCATGGCTGTTCTTCTCACGCCGGGGAAAATCAATCTTTTTCTGGATGTGACCGGCCGCCGCGCCGACGGCTATCACGACATCGAAACCCTCTTTATTCCCATCCCTTCGCTCTTTGACCGAGTCGAGATTTCGCCTTCGGCAGGCCCAGGACTCAGTCTCGAGTGCGAGACCGAGGGGGTTCCTTGCGATGGCCGCAATCTTGCTTGGCGTGCGGCGGAGGCTTATTTCCTCAGGGCTGGTCGGCCGTTGCCGCCGCTGCACATCCGGATCGATAAAAATCTCCCGGTGGCTGGCGGCATGGGTGGTGGCAGTTCCGATGCGGCCGCTGTCCTGTGTCTCCTTAATCAAGAGCACGGGCTTCTCAGTGATATCGACTTGCGCAGCATCGCGCTGTCAATCGGCGCCGACGTACCGTTTTTTCTCGATCCTCGACCAGCTTGCGCGACGGGCGTTGGGGAAGAGCTCAGTCCCATCGCCAAGAGTGGCAAGTTGTTTCTGGTTTTTGTCTTCTCGGCTTTTCCGATTCCTGCCGCCTGGGCTTATAAAAACCGGATCGGACCTTTCGGCAGCGCATCGCTGCCTCTCAACGGCTTGGTGCAGGCTCTAGCCAGTGCCGACAGCGAAGCCGTGGCGGCACACTTGCACAATGGTCTGGCACCGGGGATTCGGCGGAAATTTCCGCTGCTCGAAAAAGTCCGGCGCGATCTGATTGCCGGCGGCTGTCTGGCTGCCGAGGTGTCCGGCAGCGGGCCGACGGTGTTCGGCATTGCCCCTGATGCGGCGGTGGCCGAGGCCTGTCGCGCCTTTTTGATTCAAACAGGTTGGCCGGCTTCGATGACGGTCACTGCCGAGGCTTGAGCGTCAGCGTCCGCGCGTCGGAGTCTTGGGGGTCGTCGGCGACGTCGGGGCGTTGAAAGGCATGCCTTCGGGGCCGTAGGCGGGAGGCATTGCCGACAAAGCCTTGGCGTCGGCGGCGGCTTTTTTCGGGTCGATGACGATTTCGTGAGTCGGATCGACATTGAGAAAGCGCAGGGATTTTTCTGCGATGCGGGAGAAGCTGGGTGCGCAGGTCTGGCCGCCGTAATAACCGAGGGATTTGACTGGTTCGTCGACGATGATGACAAGGACGAATTTCGGGTCGTCAGCGGGCACATAGCCGATGAAGGAGGAGATGTATTTTCGATCCGAAAAGTAGGACTTCTGAATGACTTTTTTGGTCTCTGGATCAATCACGGCCGGTTCCAGTTTCTGGGCGGTGCCGGTCTTGCCGGCGACTTCATAACCTGGGACGGCGGCTTTCGGAGCGGTGCCGTCCTTGGAGGTGACACGCTTCAATCCTTGGGTGACGGCGAGAGCGGATTTCTCGGTGCAGGTGTGGCGTTTGAAGGTCGGGGGGAAGCGCTTGACTTCGCCGGTAACGGGATCGACGAGGCGGTCGACCAAACGCAGTTGCATCATTTTTCCCTTGTTGGCGAGGGCGCAGTAGGCGTTGAGCATCTGGGCAGCGGTGACGGTGAAGGTCTGGCCGATGGGGTAGCGGGCGATGGTGAGTCCGTCGTATTTGGGGTAGCGGACCATCAGGCCGCGGGATTCGGTACCGAGGCCGATGCCGGTTCTTTCGTTAAAGCCCCAGTTGACTAGGCCGCGATCGAAGATCTCCTTGGTTTTTTCCAGGTCGGGGCTGATGGCGAGGACGGTCTTGACGGTGCCGATGTTGGAGGAGTGCATGAGGATTTCCGACACGCTGAGACTGCCGTAGCTGTGGCCGGCGTCGCGGAGAATCTTGCCGGCGTAGAACCAATTGCCTTTTTCGCAGTCGAAGACGGTGTTCAGGTTGAGATTGGGATTGGCATCGAAGGCGGTGGCGACGGAGAAGGCCTTCATGGTCGAGCCGGCATCGAAGGAGTCCTCGAGGAGACGGAGTCGGTAGGCGTCCGGATTCATCGAGGCGCGGTTGTTGGCATCGAAGGAAGGGTACTGGGCGAAGGCGAGGATGGCGCCGGTCTTGGGGTCGGCCATGGCGGCGTAGACCGATTTGCATTGGAATTTTTCGACGACGGTTTTCAGCTCTTCCTCGACGATGGCCTGGATCGGCTCCTGGATGGTGAGGTAGATGTCTTTGCCATTGGCGGGCGGGATCACTTTGAGCTGATCCAGTTTCTGGTTTTTGGCGCCGTGTTCAAAGATCACTTTGCCGTCGACCGGTTGTAGTTCCTTGTCGTAGGTTTTTTCGACCCCTTGGACACCGTGTTCGGTGTTGTCGAGGAAGCCGAGGGCGTTGGCGGCGCATTGCCCTTTCGGATAGCTGCGGATCTCGATTTTTTCGAAACGCAGGCCGCGTAGATTGAGAGCTCGGAGTTGCTCGGCGGCATCAAGATCAAGTTTGTCGGCAGCAATGATTTCGATTTTTCCAGAGGCGAAACGGGCCTTCAGCTGGGCCGCATCGATTTTGCAGGTGTCGATGATCTGGTTCATGATTTCATCGCGCAAATCGACGCCTTTGCGCTGCATGTGGCGGGGGGTGGCGATGACGCGGTAGCTGACCTTGCTCATCACCAGGAGATTGGGCGTCGCGGCGCCGTCATAAATGCGGCCGCGGCAGCCGGGGAGCATGCGGGCGGAGGTGTAGGTGTTTTTCGCCTTGCTCAACAACTCTTCATGGCGATGCGTCATCAAGTAGCCGTAGCGGCAGGCGAGGGCGCCGAAGATCAAAAAGGCGAGCAGCCCGAGGAGAGCTGCTCGCGTCGTCACCGCATGTCGATTCATCAGAGACCTCAGCGGCTGGAGACAAGATTCCGGGTGGGGCGGAGCGAGGCGACTTCACGGCCTTCCGAACGGGCAGGGCGAGCGCCCTTGTCGAAGTGCGAGATATGGCGGACTTGACCTGGCTGCGAAGGGCGGAGGTCCAAGTTGTTGGCTTGCAGACGTCCGATGATGAAGCTGCGCTGAGTCTTCTCTTCGACTTGGGCGGCGAAGTTGACGATGCGGTCTTCGGACTTGGCGAGTTCGGCAGTTTTGATGTCGATCTCGCGCTGCAGATTCTTGTTGTAATGGTCCATGGTGACGAAAGTGATGGCGAGGACCGCGGTCCAGACGATCAGGCCGAGGTAGCCCCAGCTGCCGCCGTGGGCGGCTTTGCGGGCTTCGCGGTTTTCGATTTCGCGTTTCATTTTCATGGTATTAGCCTTCTTGAGGCTCTGGGTCGGGATGCCGACGGTCATGGTGTTTTTGAGCATGAGTTTGAGTCCTGAATTATTTTTTAAAGTGGCGGGAAGTTTTGGGCGGGGCGTCCGAATCGAAGTCGTTCTTCGGTCGGGGACCTGGCCCCGCCGGGTTTCGCGAACTTCGCAAGCGTTTGGCAGCACGGAGCTTGGCGCAACCCGAGCGGCTGTTGTCTTGCAGTTCGGCGTCACTGGCTTCGACCACCTTGCGGGTGATCAATTCCATTTCGGCAATCTTGCCGCAGCAGCACACCGGGAATTGCGGTGGGCAGGTGCAGGCGCTGGCCTTGTCGCGGAAGAATTCCTTAACGATCCGGTCTTCGAGAGAATGAAAACTGATGACGCAGAGGCGGCCACCATCAGCGAGAAGTTCGTGAGCGGCTTCGAGAGCGGCGCGGAGAGCGTCGAGCTCGCCGTTGACGGCTATGCGAAGAGCTTGGAAGCAGCGCGTTGGTGCGGGAGGAGAGGTCCGCCTTCCGCGCCCCACGACGGAATCAGCCAGCTCTGCGAGCTCGCGGGTGCGTGAGAAGGGCTTTTCAACCCGTTGCATGACAATGGCGTGTGCGAGTCGGCGGGCTTCGCGTTCTTCGCCGTAATCCCGGAAGATGCGTTCGAGTTCATCCTGGCTCTCCGTGTTGATGATGTTGGCGGCAGTGCGGCGGAGCCGGCGGTCCATTCTCATGTCGAGAGGTCCGTCCTGGCGGAAGCTGAAGCCGCGTTCAGCTTCATCAAGGTGGTGTGAACTGACGCCGATATCCATCAGGATACCGTCGACGCTGCCGGGGCCCCATTCGGCTTCGCCGAGGAGGGCGCCAAGTTCGCGGAAGTTGAAGCGGCGGGCGGTGAAGCGCTTGCCGAAGCGGCTGGTGAGGCGCTCTTCGGTGGCGTCGAGAGCCTTTTCGTCGCAGTCGAGACCGAGAAGAGTGCAGTCAGGAGCGGCTTCCAGAATGAGGCTGCTGTGACCGCCGCCGCCAAGGGTGCAGTCGATGTAACGGCCGCCGGCTTTCGGGGCCATTGCTTCGAGAGTCTCTTTGGGCAGGACGGAGATATGGTGAAAATCGCTCATTTAGAAACCTCTTTGACCGCCGAGGCGAGGCGATCGGCCGGACCCTGGGAACTGAGTTGAGAAAGGATGGAGAAGGCGTCATCGATGCCGCTGGCGTCAGTGAGCTGGGCGTCCCACTGTTCCTTCGCCCAGATTTGAATTTCTTTGATGGCGCCGACGAGGACCGCGCCGTCGACGATGCCGGCGTGCTCTTTCAGCTTCGGGCTGAGGGCGATGCGGCCTTGTTTGTCGCAGATGACGCGCTGCATTTGAGAGCCGAGGATGGCGAGGGCGCGTTGCGCCTTGGCATCCATCATCGCGCCCTTGGTCACGGTCTCCATCATTTCGCGGAAACCAGTCTCGTTGAGAACGCGCAAAGTCTTGTTATGGCTCGGCATCAAGAAGAAAACATCCCCTTCCCCACTACGCCATTCGCGTGGGATGGCGATACGACGCTGCGAGTCCACGCTGTACGCGAACTCGCCGGTGTATCCCATGAAGAAGTCGTTCACCTAATGATTCCTTTGGCCACCTGTTGGCCCCTAACTTCCCCTATTCTACCCTTTATCTATCTGAAGCGCAAGCCGTCCTTGCGACTTTTTTGTCGTCGCAAAACCTTGATTTTGAGCTTGGAGATGGCGCTTCAGGGGAAAAAAGGGGGAGCAAGGCGAGCTTTCCCGGCTTTTCCCTAAGTTCCCCTACATCCGACGCCGCCGGCAGCGAAGCCGTCAACTCGCCCGGGCATCGCCCGTAAATGTGAGAAAAGCGGCGAGGGCAGCAAGGCCGGGTCGCCGTCCTCGAGAATGACAAAGCCGTTGTCTTCCGTACCGAATAAACAGAACGGCAAAACCTCGCGAGTCATGAGTTCATGGTTTGTAGCCCCGGCTTCAGCCGGTTGTTGTGCACAAATTGCGTTCGGAACAGAACACACCGGCTGAAGCCGGGACTACAACAGATGCCTGAAGCCGAGCTGAACAGACAGATCGCGGCATCGTCATCTCACAAGCTCTGATTGAGAGCCGTCCTTGACGAAGTCGCAGGAGTGTAGGCCGGTGCCGAAGTCCTGCACGATTTCGGCGAAGGAGAAGACTTCACCGGTCTCGTCTCGAATCGAAACTGATCCTGACCCGCGATCTCTGATCCTCGCCGCCTTCGGCTCTCGCGCCATCAAGAGCACGAAGCTTCATCCTAAAAACCGCTGTCGAACTTTCATCCCCTTCCTCCGAGCTTAAAACCTAGGTTGAACTAGGCTCGGCTGCCGACCCATGACGGGCCGCACGGAGGGCGTGGAAAATGATGAAAAAGACGTTACTACTCAGCCCCCCCCTTGCTCGTGTCAAGTCTCATGAAAAAGTGATCAGTTTTGTCTCATCTAGAATTGACCATCCCCCCAGGATTTTTATGACACAGTGGCGGGCGAGGTGCAAGATGTTTATGACACTTGATCGCCTCCTTTGGCTGCTGCGACTTTGTCGCGAATTCGATAGGAAGGGCCTTTGATGTTGATCACGGTAGCCTTGTGCAAAAGGCGGTCGAGGGTGGCGGCGGCGAGGACGGGATCGTGGGCGAAGACCTCGCCCCACTGAGTGAAGGGCTTGTTGGAGGTGAGGATGATCGGCGCGCCAAGATCGTAGCGCTTG
>JAYTMY010000243.1:0-10432 GCA_043748535.1 Lentisphaeraceae bacterium
CGCCAATACGGCGCCGGCGACAAAGACTTCCGCTCCATGCTCACCTCCATCCGCAAAGAAAAGCCCGACGCCATCTTCGTCCCCGGCTACTACTCGGAAGTCGCATTGATCGCCAAACAAGCTCGCCAGCTCGGCCTCAAGGCCCCCCTCCTCGGCGGCGACGGCTGGGACTCCCCCGCCCTGATCGAAGTCGGCGGCAAGTCGCTCGAAGGCTGCTTCTTTTCCAATCACTACTCGCAAGAAGATGCCTCCCCGGTGATCCAGGACTTCATCAAGCGCTACAAGGGCAAATACAACAAAGTGCCCGACGCCATGGCCGCCCTTGGCTATGACTCCGTCCTCGTCCTCGCCGACGCCATCAAGCGCGCTGCAGGCACCGACAGCGCCAAGCTCACCGCCGCCATCGCCGCCACCAAGGGCTTCAAAGGCGTCACGGGCGCCATCACCCTCGATGCCGAACGCAACGCCACCAAGTCCGCCGTCATCCTCGAGATCAAGGACGGCACCTTCAAATACAAGTCCACCGTCCAGCCCTGATCACGATTTTCATTTAGCAAAGCGGTCGGCCGATGGCGGATTTCCTTCAACAACTCGTCAACGGCCTCGCTCTCGGAGCGATCTATGCCCTCATCGCCTTGGGTTATACCATGGTCTACGGCGTCCTCCGTTTCATCAACTTCGCCCACGGCGACATCCTCATGCTCGGCGCTTTCGCCGGCTGGGGTTTTTGCGCGCTCCTGCAGAAGACAGATGCAGATGGCAATCTCGTCCCGCGCTTCCAATCCTGCGAATGGCTGAATCAGCCAGGCTGGCCAAAGTTCATTTTTGTCCTAATTGTCGCCATGGCCGTCTGCTCCCTTCTCGGCATGGCAATTGAGCGCTTTGCCTACCGCCCGCTGCGCAGCCGACCCAAGATCACCGTTCTGATCACCGCTATCGGCGTGTCACTCTTGCTCCAAACCCTCGCCCAGTTTTTCTTCGGTGCCACCAACAAAGCTTTTCCGCCTTTGATTGAACATGATCCGATCTCCTTCGCCTGCGGCAAGGAGGAAGTGATCATCGAATACGTCCAGATGATGATCCTGGTCATCACCCCCCTCCTCCTCGGCATCCTCACCTGGCTGGTGCTGGGCACCAAGACCGGCCTGGCGATGCGCGCCCTGTCGCTCAACCCCACCGCCACCGCCTTGATGGGGGTCAACAACGACAAGGTGATCTCGCGCACCTTCGCGCTCGGCTCCGCCCTCGCTGCCGCCGGTGGCGTCCTTTACGCCATGTACGCCCCCTCGATCGACCCGCAGATGGGCGTCATGCCCGGCCTCAAGGCCTTCGCTGCCGCCGTCCTTGGCGGCATCGGCTCGCTCGCTGGCGCGGCTCTCGGAGCCCTCATCCTCGGCCTCACCGAAACCTTCGTCGGCGCCTCGGAAAGCTGCTCGCAGTGGAAGGACGCCATCGCCTTTGTCGTCCTCATCCTCGTCCTCCTCTTCAAGCCCACGGGCCTGCTCGGCCGCAGCGACAAGGAGAAGGTCTGATGCGCCGCGAACATCTCGCCCTAGTCGGCGCTCTCGTTTTCGCCCTCGCCCTGCAGCTTGGCACGGGGCAGATCAATGATCACCTTGCCTACACCCTGCAGAGCATGGGGATCAACATCATCGCCGCTGTCGGCCTCAACCTGATCATGGGCCACACTGGCCAGTTCTCCCTCGGCCACGCTGCCTTTATGGCCGTCGGAGCCTACACCGCGGGCTTCGTCAGCAACTGCTTCATTCTGGAGGCAGGTGATCACGGTCACTTCACTTGGAACTCCCACGCCGCCTTCTTCGCCGCCACACTCGCCTCGGGACTGATCGCCGCACTGGTCGGCATTTTCGTCGGCATCCCTTCGCTGCGCCTGCGCGGCGACTACCTCGCCATCGTCACCCTCGGCTTCGGTCAGATCGTCGGCGTCGCCTTCAAAAACTTCCACAACAGCGAAGCGGTCCGCGAAAAATTCACCTTCATCGGCTCCTCCGGCATGCATGTCCCCGGCATCGCCTCCCTCGGCTGGATCTGGTTCTGGGTCGCCATCGCCGTCGCCCTTGTCGGCTGTCTCGTCAACTCCACCTGGGGCCGCGCCTTCCTCGCCGTCCGCGATGATGAAATCGCCGCCGAATCGATGGGAGTTCCCGCCACCCGCACCAAGGTCACCGCCTTCGCCATTGGCGCCGGTCTTGCCGGTGTCGCCGGTGCCCTCTCCGGCCACCTGACCAGCAATGTGACGCCGGAATCCTTCGACTTCATGCGCAGCATCGACATCGTCGTCATCGTCATCCTCGGCGGCATGGGCTCGACCGCCGGAGTCATTGCCGCCGCCGTCATCCTCACCCTCCTGCCGCAGGGCTTAAGCTATCTCGACCAGATCGTCTTCAAGGTCTTCCCGCACGCGCCGGAAGTCCTACACGGCATTCTCGGCAACCGCCTGCTCTTCTACTCAGTCCTGCTCATTGCCCTGATGCTGTTGCGTCCCCAAGGTCTCTTCGGTTCCTGGGACGCCAGCCGCCTCTTCCAGCGCGGAGAGAAGAGATGAAGCCCGTCCTCCTGCAACTCGAAAAAGCCACCGTCCGCTTCGGCGGATTGATCGCGGTGAAAGAGCTCGACCTCAGCATCCGCGAAGGCGAGCTGGTCGCCCTCATCGGCCCCAACGGCGCCGGCAAGACCACCGCCTTCAACCTGATCACCGGCGTCTACACCCCGACTTCCGGCCGCATCCTCTTCCGCGGCCAGCCCGTACAAGGAAAAAACTCCGCCGCCATCGTTCGCCTCGGCGTCGCCCGAACCTTCCAAAACATCCGCCTCTTCCGCTCGATGAGCGTCTTTGATAACATCCGCACCGCATTGCGCCTGCACTCGAAACAAGGGCCCTTCCAGACCCTTTTCCGCGGCGCCGCTTTCGACGCCGAGGAAGCGCGGATCCAGGAGGAAGCCCGCCAGCTGCTCGCCATCTTCAAACTCGACTCGCGGATGCACGAGAACTGCGCCTCCCTCCCCTACGGCGACCAGCGCCGCCTCGAGATCGCCCGGGCCCTCGCCACCAAGCCGCAACTGCTGCTCCTCGACGAGCCCGCCGCCGGTATGAACCCGACCGAAAAAGAAGAACTGATGTCGACCATCCGGATGATCCGCGACCGCTTCTCTCTGGCCATCCTCCTGGTCGAACACGACATGAAGCTGGTGATGCGCATCTCCGAACACATCACCGTCCTCGACCACGGTGAAAAAATCGCCGAGGGCAGCCCGGCGGAAATTCAGAAAAACCCCGCGGTCATCGAAGCCTACCTCGGCGAACAGCACGAGACTGTCCACTGAGATTGGCTTCATCCGCAGGCTTTGCTCTGCCTGATTTGCCGTCGAAATGGAAGCTGTAGCTGAGCTAGCCGAGGCTCAGGCATGCTCCTCATCGTAGGAAAACAGCTCTGTATCGATTTCGGCTTGCGCAGGGCGCAAATCGAGAATCTGCTCCACCAGGCTAACGGCGTCACCGGCGCGGAACAATTGAAGGCGACTGCCCAGCTCAAAAGCCTCTCCAGCCAGCCAATGTGTGCCCTGCTCCGAAGTCGGTGCGTAGATTCGACTGCCGCAACGATAGAGACTGCGGAGAATGCGACGGAGGCGGTCGGATTGATGGCGATCGAGTGAATGGCGCTCGCTGATCGATTCCAGCCAATTGTCGATGACCAGAATCTCCAAGGGCAGCAGGAAGGTTTCCTTGAGGATGATGCCGGTGAGAAGCGACACCGGACCGCCGCTGCACAGGATGCGATCGTAACCGCCGCGCTTGACCAGATCATGCAAGGCGAAATAGTCGGGGATGCGCAGGCAACGGACCGGCAAGCCGCCGACCTTGAATTCCCGCACGGGAGACAGGACGAAGAGTCGCGGCTCGGATTTGAGGTCATTGGAAACGGTGACGATGTCGATGGCTGCGTTTTCGGCACGGGAGATCCGCGCCGCATCTTCGACCAGTCGAGCGTGGGCTCCAGCGTCTTCGAGGTTGTCGGCGAACCAAAGCAGTCGCCGCGGCGGCGTCTCGGCACCGATCGCTTCCGCAAAGCCCGACAGGAAGCCTCTGCCACCGTGTAGCGAGCGGCTGCTCATCAACTTCGAGAAGGCGACCATGAGCGGCGCGATCGCGGCAATGCCAAGTCCGTCAATGGCCTCCGCCACTGGCGGCACTCCGCCTTCTTTCTGGTCGAGAAGACTGCGTAGATGCAGGGGAATTTCGAGGGCGTCGATTTGATGGAAGCTGAAGTCTCCCTCCGCCAAGGACGCGAGGATTTTCTCGATCTGGGCGCACAAGAGTTCAGTGACCTGGCCGAAGAGATTAGGCAGCAAATGCACCGCTTGTTCCGCATAGCTCTCCATCCGTCCGGCGCGGCGCTCCAAAGCGAGGTTGCGTAGATCCGCCAAGATGGGGCGAACCGAAGGAGGAGCGAGGAAGCGGATGAGGAAGGACGGGGCTTCGCCGCGCAAGGCGCGATGGAAGAGGCGGGCAGCCCGGATCGCCAAGGGCTTTCTCTGCAGCTCGAGCAGACCGTTGCCGATGAGCAGACAAGCGATCTTGTCGCGCGGCTCGCCGCGGTGCAGCAGCAGCCGCATCAGGCCGGGATCGCGGAAATGGATAGCACACTGGCAGAGATAATCCATGAAGGCGAGCGCCATCTTCTCTTCGTCGGCAACCTGGCCGTAGGGGGCCATGCGTCCATCCCGCAAGGCGTCGAGGACTTGTAGGGAGAAGGGGCGGCAGTCTTCGGGGTGAACTGAGAACAGCGTGCCGCAGGACCCGGCAAAAAGACCGAGGTGGTCGTCGGTGCCGCCGGAGAAGGATTTCCGCCAGGGATGGAAACAGGTGTCTTTGGGGTCGAGATGGTGCTTGCGGGCAAGCTCAGTAATATGTGCTTCATCGGCACCGCGGACCCATTTCCACGCGAGCAGATTCTGCCAGACGTCGCGCTGGCCGTTGAGGCATTCGAAGCGCTGGAAGAGAACAAGAAGCTGCTCGAAGGCGGCGAGCGGCGGAATGCCGCCTTTTTTGTAGAAGTACAAAGGGTGCGGCAGGACGGTGGGAATCAGCTGTTCACGGGCGTAGCGGAGGAAGCCTTTGAGATCCTGGCGGCGCTTCTCCAGTTCGACTTCCTGAGTCGGGTTGAAGCCGAAGGCCTGGACGTGTAGATGCAGTCCGAACTCGCGGAAATGGCAGGTGAATTCAGCGCCGCTGAGGACATCAATCCCGGCGTCCTGCAGTTCCCAGCAGGAGCGGGCGTTGTTGTGATTGGTGATGGTCGGCAGATCGGTTCCATGCAGCTTCAGGCAGTCAAGCAACTGACGCGGCGTGATCCAGGTTTCTCGCAGTCGGAGAATGCGTCCCCAGAGTTCATCGGGAACATCGCTATTATGATCGTGGCAGTGAAGGTCGACCCTGAGCTCACGCCCCCGCAGTGCGCGCAGCTCGTTCTGCTCCATCGACAAGGCCGCTGCCAGTTCGGCACGTCGGGCAAGGCGGAAGGCACTTTCATCATGGATGCTGTTCATTGTCTACACCTCTTGGCTTGCGGCAGCATCGCCCGGCTTTGCGGGAAGCGCGAGAGGCAGCCAAGACGAATTCATCGAAGGCTAACGGAAAGCAAACACCAGGCTGACCGAGACCAGGAAATGGCTTCCGAACCTGTCTCTAAATCGCCTTTTGACACGCTTCGTAGAGAAATTTCATCAATTAGACGCCGCTGACCCTTGGGTTTCCCCGCCAATCATTCTACAATGGTCGCGTCACTACATCCAAGGGAGACATACATGAGCAGCAGCACCGACATCCTCACTTCGCCGGAAGCCTTCCGCGACAACTTCCTCCGCCGCGTCGAAGTCACCATCGCCAAAAAGCTCGAGAATTGCAGCAAGCTCGAACTCTACATGGCCCTCGCCTACGCCGTGCGCGACGCCCAGGTCGACCGCTGGATCGACACCGCCGAGAAGCAGCGCGCCTCCAACTGCAAGCGTCTTTACTACATCTCCCTCGAATTCCTCATGGGCCGCACCCTCGGCAACGCCCTGATCAACCTCGGCCTGCACGATGTCGCTGGCAAGGCCTTGCGCGGCCTCGGTCTTGAACTCGAAGATCTGATCGACGAAGAGCTCGACGCCGGCCTCGGCAACGGTGGCCTCGGCCGCCTCGCCGCTTGCTTCCTCGACTCGATGGCGACCATGGACCTCCCCGGCTTCGGCTGCGGCATCCGCTACGACTACGGCATCTTCAAACAGAAGATCGTCCACGGCACCCAGATCGAAGAGCCCGATCCCTGGCTGCGCTACGGCAACCCCTGGGAAATCGCCCGCACCGACCGCCGCCAAGTCGTCCGCTTCTACGGCAAGACCCAGACCTACAAGGACAATGCCGGCAAGGTCTGGCATGCTTGGATCGACACCGAAGAAGTCCTCGCCATGCCCTACGACACCCCGGTCACCGGCTACGGCACCAAAACCGTCAACACCCTCCGCCTCTGGTCGTCGCGTGCCCTGCACGACTTCAACCTCACCGACTTCAACAAAGGCGACTACATCAACGCCAACATCAAGGCGGCCTTGACCGAGAACATCACCAAGGTTCTCTATCCCAACGACAACAACTACGAAGGTAAAGAACTGCGCCTGAAACAGCAGTACTTCGTCTGCTCCGCCACCCTCGGCGACCTGCTGGCCGACTTCAAAGCGGCCGGCAATGACATCCGCCAGCTCCACGAAAAGATCGTCATCCAGCTCAACGACACCCACCCGACCATCGCCGTCCCCGAGTTGATGCGCATCCTTCTCGACCAGGAAGGCCTGAACTGGGAAGAAGCTTGGAACATCGTCACCCACACCTTCGCCTACACCAACCACACCCTCCTCGCCGAAGCCCTCGAGAAGTGGCCCGTCCACCTCATCGAGCGCCTCCTGCCGCGCCACATGCAGATCATCTACGAAATCAACTACCACTTCCTCCGCCAAGTCGCCAACCGCTGGCCTGGTGACGCCGACAAACTCGCAGCCATGTCGCTGATCGAAGAAAGCGGCGAAAAGAAAGTACGCATGGCCTACCTCGCCATCGCCGGCGCCTTCTCGGTCAACGGCGTCGCCGCCCTCCACACCGAGCTGCTCAAGAACGGCCTCGTCGCCGACTTCCATGAGTTCTACCCCGGCAAGTTCAACAACAAGACCAACGGCATCACCCCCCGCCGCTGGCTCCGCGCCTGCAACCCCGGCCTCTCCACCCTCATCGACTCGCGCATCGGGCCGAAATGGACCACCAATCTCGACCTCCTCAAAGGCCTCGAGAAATTCGCGACCGATGCCAGCTTCCGCACCGAGTGGCGCAAGATCAAACGCGCCAACAAGCTCGAGCTGTGCAAATACGTCGAGGAAAACCTCGGCGACAAGCTCAATCCGGACGCCATCTTCGACATCCAAATCAAGCGCCTGCACGAGTACAAACGCCAGTTTCTCAACCTGCTGCACTGCATCGCCCTGTACCAGGAACTGAAGGCCGATCCCAACGCTGCCATCCCGCCCCGCGTCGTCATCTTCGGCGCCAAGGCCGCCCCCGGCTACTTCACCGCCAAGCTGATCATCCGCCTCGCCAACGCCGTCTCCTGGGTCGTCAACAACGACGCCACCATCGGCGAGCGCCTCAAGGTCCTGTTCATGCCCAACTACAACGTCTCCCTCGCCGAAGTGCTGATCCCCGCCGCCGACCTGTCGGAGCAGATCTCCACCGCCGGCAAAGAAGCCTCGGGCACCGGCAACATGAAATTCGCCCTCAACGGCGCCCTCACCATCGGCACCCTCGACGGCGCCAACGTCGAAATCAAGGATTGCGTCGGCGACGACAATATCTACATCTTCGGCCTCGATGTCGTGCAAGTCGAAGCGATGCGCAAAGCCGGCTACAACCCGCACGCCTTCATGCCCGAAGGTTCGCGCCTGAAACACGCCCTCGACCTGATCTCCTCGGGCTTCTTCTGCCCCGAGGACAAGGCGCTCTTCCAGCCCCTCGTCGACCTGATCACCCGCCACGGCGACGAGTACATGATCGCCGCCGACTTCGACGGCTACTGGAACGCCCAGCGCCAAGTCGAAAAGGACTATATGAACCAAGAGGAATGGAGCCGCCGCGCCATCCTCAACGTCGCCGCCATGGGGATGTTCTCCTCCGACCGCACGATCAACCAGTACGCCACCGAGATCTGGGGCGTCAAGCCCTTGCGCTGAGCGCAAAATGAAGAGGGGCCGCGGTGAAAACCGCGGCCCTTTTTTACAAGTGCGCAGAGAGATGGAGCGCGGCAGTCCGCGTAGCGACTGCGGCCGGAACTTCCGCGACAGAAAAGGCAAAGGCAACTCAGTTTTGCTGAGAAAATAGATCGCGATATCAGTGAATGCCGGACATGGAAGGGCCGCAGTCGCTCCGCGGACTGCCGCGCTCCAGCTTGCTTTCTCTCGTAATCATACCATCCTCCCCGTAAACCGGACGAAAACCCCATGACCACTTACACCTGCCCCGCCTGCAGCGCCCTCATTCCGCTCGACGACATCAACGTCGCCGCCGACCTGGCACTCTGCCGAGCCTGCGGTGAAACCACGAGCTTCACCGGCCTCGCCCAAAGCCTGCCGGAAGTCGATCTCGACAAGCCGCCGAAACACATCAGAATCGAGCGCTCACGCCGCGATGGCGTCGAGTTCATCTACCGCAAGAAAAATCCCGCCCTCCTCTTCCTCATCCCCTTCACTTGCTTCTGGTCCGGCGGCTCGATGTTCGGCATCTACGGCACTCAAATCGCCAAGGGTCAATTTGACCTGCAGCTGTCGCTCTTTGGTCTGCCCTTTCTATTCGGCTCCATAGTCCTGGTCTGCATCATCAGCTTGATGCTCTTCGGCTCTTGGCATTTCCGCCTCGAGAAAAGCCGGTTTGAAGTCTTTGTCGGAGTTGGCCAGATCGGTTGGCGCCGCAGCCAGCCGATCGGACCCGACAGCCGCTTCAGCATCAAGCCAAGCACCCTCTCGGTCAATGACGTCCGGAAAGACGGCATCGAGCTGGCCACCGGAACCGATAAACTGCTATTTGCTGCCAGCATCGACGACAAATGCAAGAACTGGCTCGCCAGCGCCTTGGAGCAGAGCCTCGAGCCACGCTGAGATTGGGCGACGAACCCGACAGCAAAGCCGGCAAGATGCCGACGCGCCCAGTGGGGAACGTCAGGACAAAAAAATCACGCCGGCTTTGCGGCCGGCGCGAAGATGAGTGGTTTGTGTTTCCTGAGCTTACCCAGTCGTGTCCCAACTGTGTCCCAACTGTGTCCCAGTTAGCTTGCGGACGAAGTCCGCCTTAGTCTTCGATCTTCAGGTAGGTGTAGTCCTTCAGGCACTTCTCGTAGAAGTCGGAGAGCTTCACCGCTTCGCGGGGAGGCAGCTTCTGCTGCTGCACCAGGCGATCGATCTCTTTCTTGACGGTCTGAGCCATGAAGGTCGGGTGGTACTGCATGGTGGCGAGCACCGATTCCGACGACGAGCCTTTGATGATCTCTTCGATGTAGAAGTCGGAGGGATCGTCGTCATCGGCGTAGATGTGGACTTCGTTGAGGCGGCCGAAGAGGTTGTGGGAGTCGCCCATGACGTCCTGGTAGGCGCCGGTGAGGAAGAGCCCGACATAGTAGGGCTTGCCGGGTTCGACACTGTGCAGACGCAGGCTGTCGCCGATGCCGTCGCCGTTGATGAACTGGTCGATCTTGCCGTCGGAGTCGCAGGTGATGTCGACCAGCGAGCAGTTCTCGGTCGGTTCTTCATGGAGGCGGCTGATCGGCACGATGGGCAGGATCTGGTCGATGGCCCAGATGTCGGCGGCGGACTGGAAGACCGAGAAATTGCACAGGTAGTGATTGGCGCCGAGGGATTCGAGGCCCTGCAGGTCTTCGGGGACGAAGTCCTTGGTCTTGAGCAGGTGGGTGATCTTGCCGATGGTGCGGAAATACATCGCTTCGATCTTGGCGCGTTCTTCGAGGGTGAGGATGCCGAGTTTGAAGGCGTTGTTGGAGTCGCCTTTGATCTGCGACACGTCGTTGAAGACTTCCTGGAAGTTATCGCTGTTGAGCGAGTCTTCCGATTCGCGCATGTTGGTGACCAGCATGTGCTCGCCGGTGGAGATGCGGGTGTCGAAGCCGTCGTCGGCGGAGCGGATGGTGTCGACCACGTGGGTGATGACGCAGGAGTGGTGCGCGGTGATGGCGCGGCCGGACTCGGTGACGATGTGCGGGTGGGGCACGCCTTCCTGGTCGCAGATCTGTTTCAGGCCGTGGACGATGTCGGCGGCGTATTCATCGACGCGGTAGTTGCGCGACGAGTCATTGGTCGAGCGGGTGCCGTCGTAGTCGAC
>JAYTMY010000244.1:0-13857 GCA_043748535.1 Lentisphaeraceae bacterium
CCTGCTCGCCTACCGCTCTCGCGACGCCCTCGAGAAGATGTTCCGCTGCGACAAATCCTTCCTCGACAATCTGCGGATGCGGGTGCATTCCACCTCCACCATGCAAGGGCGACTCTTCGTCAACTTCATCTCCCTGATCATCGCCACCCTCTTCGAGAATCGATTGCGCGACTGCGGCCTTCTCGGCAAGATGTCGATGGACGAGGCCTTGCAACAACAGCGCAAGGTACGCCGCATGGACATCCCTGGGCAGCCATCCGTCGCGCTTGAAATCCCGAAGAAAGCCGCCGCCATCCTCACTGCCTGCGGCATCGGCGATGCCGCCGCGACGAAGCCCGAGCGTAAGCCGGCCAGGCGACGAAAGTGATTATGTTTTTATTTTCAGAATTTAGGTTTGACGTATTCGAGAAGCTTGGCTGGCATCCCGGCAGCTTCCAGCTGTTCATCGACGAGGCCGGTGGCGAGGGCGCTTTCCGGCATGCCCTTATATTCGGCGTTGGCGGGGGTTTGCACCAGCACCAGGCCGCCGCCGGCCTTGATCGCCCGCAAGCCTTCGCTGCCGTCGCCGCCATTGCCGGAGAGGATCACGGCGATCGCCTTCTCCCGCTGATCTTCGGCCAATGATTGAAAAAAGAAGTCGATCGGCAGGCGCTGGCCGCGAGCCTGACCGGGTTCGCTCAAGCGCAGGCAGCCACGCTCAAGGCGGAGATCCTGCGCCGGCGGCAGGATGTAGATGCAGTTGATCCGCACCGTCATGCCGTCTTCGATGTCGAAGATCTCCAGCTTGGTGCGTCGCCGCAGAATCTCGGCCAGCAGACTCTTGTGATCGGGGGATAAATGCTGGATCAGGACGAAGGCCATTCCCGGCGGCGGCTGGCCCTCAAAGGCGGCAAAAAAAGTTTCGAGAGCGGCGAGGCCGCCGGAGGAAGCTCCGATGCCTATGAGGGGAAATGTGCCGGACGGCGGCGCGATTTGAATGGGCCCGTCCATCTGAGGACCAGAATAGAGAGGGTGATTCGGAGCTATGAATGGACATCGAAGTCTCCCGGTATGCCGATGAATTAGCATGGTGCCGAGGAGCGGAGTTGCCATCTGCTGAGATTCAGTATACAGACTTCAGGCTCGACTTACAAGTGACTTAGCTGCTCTTGTTGGCCAGCTGGCCGCAGGCGGCGGCGATGTCCTGGCCGAAGGAGTAGCGGCGGGTGACCTTGAAGCCTTTCTCCTGCAGGATTTCCTGGAAACGCAGCATGCGCGAATGAAGGGTCGGCTGGAAGACGTCGCGGGAGTCCGAGGCGTTGTAGGGAATCAGGTTGATATGGGTGTCCAGCCCCTGGAGGAATTCGACCAAGCGGAGGGCGTGTTCCTCGCTGTCGTTGCGGTCGCGGAAAAGGGTGAATTGGATGAGCAGATCGGACTGCCTGATTTCCTGGATGCGGACCATTGCAGCCCGCAGCTCGGCGAGATTGTGGCGCTGGGTGATCGGCATGATCGGGGTGCGGGTTTCGTCATCGGCGGCATGCAGCGACAGAGCGAGGCGAACTTGCGGGAACCGTGCGGCGAAGGCGATCATTTCTTTCGGCAAACCGAGGGAGGAGACGGTGACTCGCGACGGCGACAGGGCAAAAGCCACCGGATTGACCAGCAGGGCGACGGCTTCTTCGACGGCTTCCTGATTGCGCAGGGGTTCGCCCATGCCCATAAAAACGACATTGCGGGGGCGCCGTCCTTCACTGGCGAGGATGCGGCCGGCGGTGACCACTTGGGCGAGAATCTCGGCGGTGCTGAGGTTGCGTTTGAAGCCGAGGCGGCCGGTGGAGCAGAAGGAGCATTTCTCGGTGCAGCCGACTTGCGACGAGATGCACAAGGTGGTGCGGCCGGTGCCGGCGCGCATGATCACGGTCTCGATCTTCAGTCCATCGCGAGTGCCGAGGAGCAGTTTCGACGAGTTGTCTAGGCGGGAATCCTGGCGTTCGAGGATTTCCAAGGTCGGGATCGGGAAGTGCTCCTTGCAGGCGGCTTTGGTCGCCTCGGTGACTTCCATCTGAGCGTAATCCAAATGCAATTGGAAGACGCCGTTGCGGACGGCGCGCATGTCGCCGAGAGGCAGCTTGCGGCGCTGGAAAAACCGCTCCAATTCGTCCCGGATTTGCAGGGGCGGAAAAATATCGCTCGGCGGTGTGGCGTCGGTCATGGGGAAAGGGTGCCTAATTTTGATTGCCCGGACACTAGCCGGAAATCCCTGATTGTCACCGCAGCGGCATGGAACCGGGTTGAAAGGTTGCAAGGTTGCAACGCGAGCGCATGAAGAGCAGGGATAAGTGACGCGACACGAAGCGGCTCATTGTCGTCGTTAGTTGTCGCGCTTGCCGCTAATCCTTTCAACTTTTCAACCTGAAAAACGCTATCGAACCTGTTTGAGCTCAACTGCTGCTCGACCTTGAAGCGGGTCGGCGATTTTAGCCCAGGGTTGAGCCGCAGCGGCGACACCCTGGGTTAGAAGGAGTTGTGATTTCTGACCCGGAAGGGGTCGCGGAAGGTCCGGGGCTGCTGCGGTTTTCAGGTTCAACCTTTCAACTGCGGTTTTCAGGATTAAGCTTGCCACTTTCCCGGAGACCGCCATGCACATCCTGCTCAGCAACGACGATTCCCTTGCTTCGCCCCTTCTCGCCATTGTCGCCGCCGTCTTCGGCGAGCGTCACCAGCTCAGCATCGTCGCCCCTCTTGAGGAGCAGAGCTGGACCGGCAAGGCGATGACTCGCTGGCAAGGGCTGAAGTTGGCGGAAACCGAGCTTGCTGGCCACCCGGCTTTCACCCTCGCTGGCCGCCCGGCGGATTGCGTCAACTGGGGCATTCATCACTCGCCTTTGGGGCGCCCCGACCTGGTGATCAGCGGCATCAATGTCGGTCACAATTGCGGTCTCGGCTTCCTGCTCAGTTCCGGCACCATCGGTGCCGCTCTCGAGGCTAACATTCAAGGCCTTCCGGCCCTCGCCATCTCGCGGCTGATGTTGCCGGCTGATTATCAGGAATGGGCTCAGCACCGCCGCTTCAGCGACGCGACTCTGGCTCGTATCCTCCCTTCTTGCCGGGCCGTTCTTGAGCGCCTCGACGAAAGGCTTTTGAGCCGTCCCGGCTTCCTTCAGGACCCGGTGACTTGGTGTATCGATCTTCCTGATCAGCTGGCTCCAGATTGGGAGTTGAAGGCGGCTCGACGGGGACAGAGTTGGTATGGCTCGCTGTTTGAGCGACGCGACGACGGCCTCTGGCATCACCATCTGACGAGCTATGATCAGGAAAATTCCTCTGATGCAGACGGGAAATTGGTCCGCCAAGGACATGTCGCGGTGAGTCGGGTCGATCTTCGACAGCTAGGACAAGTTGCCCCGGACCTGCAATTCTAAGCAAAGGACTGCTGGGCTTTTGAGATGCGGAAGATAAGGGAAATATTTTCCTAGAAATGACATCTTTCACGCCCTATCTAGCTTCTTTTTTTCTTCATTATTTTTTTTTAATGCATTGTATTTAAAGTGTTTGCAAATTATTAAGATTATTAAATCATTTCTGTACGTTTTAAATTCAACAAGCTGAAAATAAACTTCAAAAGAGCGTAAAAATGATCTTGCGCCCTCCTTATGTTTCGGTTTATAATTCAGTGTGGGACTGATAAGCCCTCAAACAACCCAGGAGGATGATTATGGGACGTCGTAAAATGACTCCGGAACAGCGCATGAGTTCCCCGTTACGGGAGAAGCTCCTTTCTGCCTCTGCCGATCTTTTTGGCCAAGAAGGTATCTCGCCGGTCGGTGTTGACCGCATCGCGGCGAAAGCCAAGGTCGCGAAGATGTCGCTCTACCACTACTTCAAGTCGAAAGACCAATTGGTCACCGCCTATCTCCGGCGTCTGGCTGATCAGCAATCGGCGGCTTTGGATGCAGAGGTCAAGGGCAAAGATGCCCGTGACTCGATTCTCGGGCTCTTCGATGTCGCCTTGAAGGAATTCAAGCGCCCGGGTTTCCGTGGCTGTGCCTTGAGCTCCGCCTCAACCGAGCTCGGTCCTTCCGCGGCGGATCAACAAGCGGTGATTCTCGAAGCGAAAGAGGTCATCCGTTCGCGCATCGAAGGTTGGGCTCGTGAAGCTGGCATTCCCGATGCCCGCGACATTGCCTATCAGATCATTCTCCTCCGCGAAGGCGCGATGATTCTGGCCTGGATGGAAAGCTTCCACGAACCGATCGTCCGCGCTCGCCGTCAGGCGGCCAAGATCATCGGCGCCACCCCCTGAAGCTTTGCGACTGACGCAAAAACGGAACCCAAACGGGTTCCGTTTTTTTTCTGCTTGTAGGGCTCGAAGGGACGAAGAATTGAAGCCGAACTCGATGGCCATAAATGGCACAAAGAGCACAAAAACATGAAGCTTGAGTGGTTTCGAGTTCTGTTGATGACTCATTCTGCGTCCTTCTGCGCTTCGCTGGACCTTGATCCTAAATTCTGCAATGGAACGAGTTTTGTGTTCACTTGCTCGACCCCGAAGCGGGTTGGCGATTTTAGCCCAGGGTTGAGCCGCATCGGCGACACCCTGGGTGAAAAGCTGTTGTGATTTCCGACCCTGAAGGGGTCACAGGATCCCTGAGCTGATTGCGGAATCTAGGTTGATTCGTAGTGATGCAAGTCGGTTTTTTTGAGCGTGAGGGATGTAGAGGGCTTCACCCTCTGAACCGCCGCAGCAGCCGGAGCTCCGCGACCCTTTTGGGGTCGATCTTTATAATTTTCTCTGACCCAGGGTGTCGCCAATGCGGCTCAACCCTGGGCTAAAATCCACGACTCCTTTGGCGTCAGAAAAGCTTGAACTCAAACCAGTTTGACAGCGGTTTTCAGGTCACGGCAAGCCGCCCTTCCGGCGGATGTACCACTCGGTGCCGAGCAGGCTGAGGCCAAGGAGATAGAAGAACCAGTTGTCCCACAGCGATTGCAGACGCTTGATGCTGCGGGTGCTGCGCTGCGCCGGGGCTTGCAGATAGCGGTCGAGCAAGGCGCTGAAATCGCCGGGGGCGATGACGGCGCCGCCGCTGCTGCGGGCCAGGGCCTCGGCCGCTTCGGAGTCGGCCAGGGGCTGGTCGAGCTCGGCGCGCGGGCGACGAACCTGCAGACGTTGTTCGTTGGAGTGCACCAGCTTGCCCTCGACCATGGTCTCGGCGACCAAGCTCCAGGTGCCTTCCTGCGGGCTGAAAGAGCCCTTTGCGCTATCACCATCGGGACTGAGGCTGAGGCTGCCGCTGGACGGCGGTGTGTCGAGACGGCGCCACAGCACTTTGGCATCTTTTGGGGCTTGACTCCCGGCGTTGCTTTCCAGAGAAGCCCGGAGCGACACTTTTTCTCCCAGTTCGATGCGGCCGCGGTCGATCTCCAGCGACAGCTGCCCTTCGAGCAGATCTTCGCGGAAGGCGAGATGGCAGACGCTGCGGCGCCACAAGGGATCGTGAATGCTGCTGCGCGACACCGCATCCATAGCCAAGGGCCAGGTCAGGGGACCCGCGAGGATGACCAGGCGTCCTTTGCCGAGGTTGTCGGCAATGAGGGCGCTGTGGCCATCGACATCGAGGAGGCTTTTAGCGCCAGCGGCGAGCTTGAGTGGGATGATACGGCGGCTTTGATTTTGACGGGATTTCCAGCTCTGCGGATCGGCGGTGGCGAGGCGGACGAGGGGGCCGCTGATGAAGTGGCTGGCACCTTGAGAAGCGGGGCTCATCGGCGAGCTGACCTCGATGGCGGGGCCCTCGACACTGGCGGGGGCACCGGGAATTTGCGACAGCAAGGGGGCGCTGCGCGGGCCGAGGACCAGCATCAGCCCGGCGCGCCGCGTCTGCGGCAGCTTCAGCAAGGCAGCGAGAATCGGCGCCGAGATCAGGGCGGGATCGGGGTCGACGAGAATGGCGGCGTCGAGCGGACTCGAGACGAGGGCGAGGACTTCTTTTTGGCCTTCGGCACTGCGGCAGGCATAGGGGGAGGGGACGATGCATTCGAAGGCGTCGCAGGCTTCCAGAGCGCGGCGGATGAATTTGAATTCCGGCGAGGGGGAAGTGGCGAGGAGAAGCACTTTCAGGCCGCCGCCGCGGACCCGGAAAAAGGTGTCGGCTTGGTTGTTTGCGCTGCTCAATTCCTGCGCGCCGGGATTGATCACGGCGCTCAGTGAGTGGAAGCCCGGGCTGAGATCCTTGCCCGGCACTTCGAGGCGCAGCAAGCCGCTGTCAATGGCGCGTTTGGTGACGAGCTCACGAGTCGCGACTTCGCGCCCATCGCACAGGATGCGCAGAGTGACTGGGCGATCCTTCATGCCGCGCAGGCTGTAGCTGACGCTGAGGGGGACGGGGTCGTCCTTTTGCACCACGGCGGGAGCTTCGATCTCGATCACCGCGGCATCTTCGAGGCCATCGCCGTAGTCGCTGCGGCCGAGGAGTACGGTGTGAACCGGGAGTTTGCGTCCAGCGCAAGCGGCGGCAGCGCGGGACAAGGTGGCACCGGTGTTGGAGGCGGCATCGCCGAGGTGGATGATCCCGGCGTTGCGACGCAGGCTAGGCGAGGCGGCGGCCTCGAGCAGGGCGTTGCCGAGGGCGGTGGCGCCATCGGCCACCGGGCTGCCGGCAGCAACGGGGGTGGCGGCGAAATCCAGCTCGATCAATTCGTAGCGGTCGCGCAGGGCGGTGAGGCGTTCGGCGTTGTCCTTGAGCAGTCGGGCGGCGACGGCATCGCGGCTGCGGCTCTCGGGCATGTCGCGCAGCTGCATGGAAGCGGAGCGGTCGCGCAGGAGGTAGAGCAAGTCTTTTTCGGTCAATTGCTCGGAGCGGTCGAGAGAGGGGCGGAGCAGGAGGAGTGCGGCGACACAGATCCAGCCGAGTCGGAAGGGCAGGGCTTTGCGGGCCGCAGTGGGCTTCGGCGAGCGCCAGGTGGAGACCAGGCACTGGACGATGCAGAGCAGCGCCAGGGCGACAATCAGCGGCCAGGGGAGGAGGGGGTCAAACACGGGCATGGCGGAGGCTCCGGTCAGCAACGAAGATTTCGGCAAGGCCGAGGAGGAGCAGGAGGATGCCGAAGATCATCGCCGGCAATTCCGGTGGCAGCCCCAGGGCATCGAGCGGGGATTGCGGCGGCTTTTCTCCTCCGGGAAGCTGCTCGGCGAGGGCCGCGGCGTAATGCGCCGGACTGCGTTCCAATACACATGCGAAAAGCGGCATGGCGGGCCAGTCGCTGGTGTAGAAGCCGGGCAGTGTGGTGGCGCTGGCGAGACGGCCGCTGGGCACTTCCTGAGTGTCTTCGCTGCTGCCATCAGGGCCACGCACTTTGCAAGAGGGCGCGCCAGCAAGGAGCACTCCCTCACCGCAGCGATGCCAAGCGTCGCGGTGTTCGGCCGGCGCTGCTTCGGCGAAAACCGCAACCAGCAGCGGGCCGAGGAAATCGCTGCCCAACAAGGCTTCACCACGCGGCATCGATGCGTCGATGCCGATAAACCAGGAGTCGCGCCCACAGCGACCGATCACGGTGCCGGTAGGTGAGGAAAGCAAGGCTCGGCCACTGCCTTTGACCACCAAGCAGCCAGGGAAACGCCCGTCGGTGAACTCGCGACGGAATTGCTGGCGCAAGCTGCGTCCCCGTTCCCAGGATTCGTCCGGAGTCAAAGCGATAGCCTCGCCAGAGACCACTGGACTTTCCCCGAGCAGGGGAATGAGGCGATCAAGTCGTGCTGCGGCTGCGGCATCAGGCCACAGCAGCAATTGACCGCCGCCATGAGTGAAGGCGGCGAGCCGTTCCAGAGCACTGGAGCTCAGATCAAGACTGCCGCAAAGGATCACCGGGCCACTCGCCTTCAGGCCTTGTTCGAGAGAGTCATAGGAGCGGCGCTGCAGTAGCCAGCCGCGCGACATCGCTCCTGCCGGACTCAGCGCCGCACTGAGAAGGGCGCTGTTGTCGACCTCACTACCGGTCTGATCGGTGAAAACCAGCATCTCGACCGGGTCGGCCGCCACCAATGCCAGAGGCCAGACATCGTCTGAGCTCAACAGGTCGCCTGTTTCTAAGACAACTTCGAGTCGGCGCGGGCTGTTGCGGTTGGGGGTGACGATGAAAACGGCATCTGGCGCTTCCTTGGTGACGGTGACGCTATCGAGCACTTGCCCTTCTTCGCGCAGCATCACCCGCAAGCCACCGGGCGGTAGGTCGCCGGCGATCCGGGCGACGAGTTCACAAGGGATGTCGGCAAGCATGTCGGGATTGCGGCGGATTTTCAACCCGGCGACGCCGGCGTTGCCGCGGCGTTCCGGCAGTTTCAGCCATTCGAGGCTGAGGCCGGCAGGCAATTCCAGCGACGCGGCACCGGCGGGCCAGGCGCCGGGGTTGAGGTCACTGATGATGACTAGGCGTTTCGGCAGTTTGCTATCGAGGCTGGCAAGAGCAGTGGCGGCGCGTCGGCTGAGGTTGCTGAGATCGATGATCTTGGCTTCCGGCAGCATGGATTTGATCCGGTTTTGGGCGCCTTGGATCATCGGGGTGAAACTGCAATCCTCATTGGCGTCGATTACCGCCACTAAAGACCCGGCGGGAAGGCCTGCCAGGATGGCGACGGCTTTTTGCCGGGCGAGCTCGATCTGAGGGGTGCCGTTGATCGCCTGGGCGGAATAGAAAGAGTTGTCGAGGACGATAGCGACGGCCGCGGCTTCGCCTGAACCCTGGGTGTTGAGTTTCGGGCGGGCGAGGAGGAGGGCGAGGCAGATGATGGTGGCCATGCGGATGAGGAGAAGGAGAATTTGGTCCATGCGGCGGCTACGAGAGCTGGTCGCCGCGGCCCGGCGGAGGAATTCAAAGGTCGGCAGGGTCATCGGCTTGGGTTTTTCACGGCGCAGGAGGTGAAGGAGCAGCGGCAGCGCCGCGCCCAATCCTCCGAGCAACATCATGAGGTTGGCAAATCCCAAATTTCTCTCCCGCTTTTGCGGCCCCCGCGAAGCTAGCGCCGCCGCGCCGCCGCGCTACAGCTGAAGATCGATTTTTAAGCTCGGGTTCATTCGCCGGGCAAGGCTGCCATTTCTTTGGCCAAAGCCGCGAATTCTGGAATTGCGGCGGATCCAGTTTTTATGTTGTTCCAACACGCAAGGTCTCTTCTCTTTTTACACTTCCCTTACAAATGCCCTCTCCTGATTCCGGGCGGTGGCTTTAGATTTTCCTGAAATCCCGGAGTAAAACTATGCCTCGTCTGTTTCTGCTGCTGTCCCTGCTCGTCCTCGCCTCTTGCCAGAACGCCCTGCTGTTTCATCCCGATACCGATATGAAGGCTTGGGACGCCTCGCCTTTGCGTCAGCACCCGCGTCTGCAGGAAATCCATTTCAACGCCGCCGACGGCGTCAAGCTTCATGGTTTGTTGATTCAACCCGTGACGGGAGCTGCGACCAAGCTCATCCTCCATTGTCATGGCAATGCCGGCAACCTCAGCCACCGCATCACCTGGGCCGCCAATCTCGCCGATGGCACCCAGGCCTCGGTGCTGCTGTTTGATTATCGCGGCTACGGCCATTCCGACGGCTCGCCCGATGAAGAAGGCGTCGGTCTCGATGCCGTCGCGGCTTATGATGAAGCCCTGCGCCTCGGCTATTCGCCGCAAAATCTGATTATCAACGGCAGTTCGCTCGGCGGTGCCGTCGCCCTCGCCCTGGCGGAAAAACGCCCAAGCGCCGGACTCGTCATCGAATCCAGCTTCACTTCGATCCCCGACATGGCGGCGATCTACTACTCGTGGCTACCCCGCTGGGCCATGAACATCGACTTCAACAGCCTCGAGCGCATTCGTCGTTGGCAGGGGCCGCTTCTCGTCATCCACGGCAGCGACGATGAACTGATTCCGACTGAAATGGGGCGCCAACTCTACGCCGCCTGCCCGTCCACCGAGAAATCCTTTCTCCTCATGCAAGGCGGCAATCACAGCGCTCCTTGCGACGCCAATCCCGCCCTGTTTCTGCGCGAATTCCGCCTCTTCGTGCAAGCCCCGGCACGGCAGCCGCAGCGTTTGAATGAGGTCCAAACCAAGTAAAAATTGGCTTCTGCTTTGCACGAGAGCTGTCCCGCCGAGGCTCCATACCGCAGCGACCTACAAGCTTGGACTCGCCAGGAATTCGCCCGTCACCGTGCCGTCATCCCCACCTTGATGAAACGCTTCTGCGAAGATCAGAAGATCGTGCTGCCCTAAGCTCCGAACTTGGCGCAGAAATTATCTCTGCTCGCCCTCATCCTGAGTTGCGAAAGCCGTGACTTTGCCGCCGAGTCAGGGAGGTGAAAAACCGGAGCGGAACTAGATTGCAGTATTCCAAAGCAACCCTAAAGCAGAGACCATGAGCATCACCGAAAATCGCCGCAAGCTTCTTCAAATGGAATTTCTCGTCGGTCTGTTTTTTGTCGGAGCCCTGTTCATCCTCGGGGTCTTCACCATCTTGCTCAAGCCGGAAACCTTGTGGAAAAACACCGTTGAAATCCCGGTCGAGTTCGACCGCATCGGCTCCCTCAAAGTCGGCGACAACGTCCGCATCAACGGGGTCTCGGTCGGTCGCGTCATGGAGCTGAAAAACTCGGCCGATTACAGCAAGGTCACGGTGGTCCTCGGCATCCAGGATTCGGCCCCGCCGCTGCGCGAGGACTACCGCATCCAAGTCACCTCGTCATCGGTTCTCGGCGGCCAGTTCGTCAATGTCAAAATCGGCTCGCTCGACAAAAAACTCCTGACCGAGGGCAGCAAGCTGTTCGGCCAGCCGCCGCTCGACATCCTCGAAGACGCTTCCGAACTGGTCAAGGCCCTGAAAGAAGATGAAACTCACATCCGCAAACTCTTTCTAGAAGACAAGATCGGCGAACGCATCGCCAACATCACCAAGGACTTTGAAGACTTCGCCGCCAACGCCAAGTCGATCGGCCAATTCGTCCACTCCGGCAATGGCACCGTCGGTAAACTGCTGATGAAAGAAGAAGGCTACGACAAGATCAAGGAAACCCTCGCCTCGGTCAGCGATGCCGGCACCAAGATCGGCAATGCCTCCGAAGAAGCCCGTCGCCTCGCCGCCGAGCTCGATAAACTCCTCCTCGACGCCAAGGCCGGCAAAGGCACCCTCGGCAAATTGCTGAAGGACGAAGCTCTCTACGAAGAAGCCCGCCAAGCCGCCGCCAGCCTGCGCAGCTTCGCCGATCGCCTCGCCAATAACGACGGCTCGATCAACAAAATCCTCAATGACAAAGGCGAGCTCTACGCCGAGATGCAGAAGACCTTCGCCAACTTCCGCGACATCACCGACAAGGTGAACAGCGGCGAAGGCACCCTCGCCAAACTGGTCAATGACCCCGCTCTCTACGAACAGGCGAAAAACCTGATGACCAATGCCAACGCCACCGTCAAAGAAGTCAACGATGCGGTTCGTGACTTCCGCGAACAATCCCCGGTCGCCACCTTCGGCGGCGTCGTCTTCGGAGCACTCTGATGTTCGGCGGCATCATCCAACACCTCGGTATCGTCAGCGCGGTCACCGAGGTCGCCGGCGGTCTGCGACTCGCCATCGAAAGCGCCGTCTGCCAGGGTGCTCAGATCGGCGACTCGATCGCCATCGATGGCGTCTGCCTCACCGTCACCAGCCTAAACGGCAGCCTCGCCAGTTTCGACGTCTGGCCGGAATCCCTGCATCGCACCAGCCTCGCCGGCAAACGCCCGGGTGACGCGGTGCACTGCGAAGCCGCCTTGCTTCATGGCGCCCCCATCGGCGGCCACCCCATCGAAGGCCATGTCGATTTCGCCGCCGCCCTGATTGAGCGCGACGAAGTTCCCGGCAGCGACCAGCTCCGCCTCTGGATCAGCCTGCCCGCCGCCTTCGACGCCCTCCTGCCCGAACGCGCCTACGCCGGGGTCAACGGCGTCAGCCTGACCGTCACCGGCCGCCGCGGCCACTCCTTCTCGGTATCCCTCATCCCCGAAACCCTGCGCCTCACCCGCCTCGGCGAGCTCCAGCCCGGGGAAACTCTCAACATCGAGATCGACCCGGCGATGCGAGCCACCCATGCCAATCCGCTGCTCGATCTGCGCTTCCCTCCCCCGGTAGGAGCCGAGCCGGTTGACCCTCTCGAAGCGGCCCGCGCCGCCCTTCACCAAGGCCGCCCGGTCCTCCTCGTCGACGACAGCCTCGCCGGTCCGGCTCTGTCCTTGGTTTTGCTGCCGCAAGGCCTCGCTTTGAGCACCTTGACCGCCGCACTGGCACTGAGCCGTTCGCCAGCCATCTGCGCCCTGTCGCCCGAAATTGCCGAACGCCTTGCCATCCCAGCGCCTTCGATCAATTCACTCGCCGGCTCGGAAGAAGGCCGCCGCATCCTGGTCCCAGTGCGCGTCAAAGGCACAGACCCGCTCGACTTCTCGCCGCGCATGCTGCAAGTGAGCCTCGATATGATGGTGTCGCCCGACAGCGGCATCGGCAGCTGGGCCTGCCCAGGAAATCTCCAGGGCATCCAGATCTTTTCCGACGAATCGGACGAAACTCCCGCCTGCTGGGAAGCCGCCGTCGGCCTCGCCGAAAATGCCGGCTTCCCCGGTGTCGCTCTCTGTCTTCCCCTCCATGATGCCGCCGGTTTGGCCCTGAGCGCTGCCGCCGCGCCGGAAATCGCCGCCCGCTTCCGCCTGCCAATGCTGGCCGTTGCGCTCGCCGCAAGACTACGCTTCTCCAGCTTCAACTGAAGCCACCACAAGCTTAAAAACCAAAGGGCCTTCAGATCACCGATCTCAAGGCCCTTTGCTTTGGCCATGCCTCGAAAGCCTAATGAAAAAGCTCAAGTGATGGCGTCAGAAATTCTTCCATGAAAAACTTGCATTCGCGTTTGTCTTGTCGTAGACTGTTCAACAACGATCATGGAATTGCCCAAGTGAAGCCTAGCTACACCGCCAAACTCCCCGCCGGCACCTTCGCTGCCGGTTCGGCCGATGGCTCCGCCACCCTCGTCACCAACCCCGCCGGGGAGAAATCTCTTGTCATCCAGGACGGCGCTGGCCGCACTCTGATCCAAGCCCAGCTCGGTGCCAACAACGAGCCCACGACTTGGTCTACCGCCACCCACGACGTCATGGTCGCCGGCCTCCTCGAGTCCATCCAGACCGACGCCCTCGGCAACACCAGCAAGTCGCGCTCCGACAAAGCCGGTCGCAGCCGCGTCAGCATCGATGCCGCCGGCAACAGCTCGACCGCCTTCTTCGATGCCAACGGCAACCTCGCCCAATCCCGCGACGCCCTGAACCACGGCCAGAATTGTTCCTACGATGCCCTCAACCACCGGCCGGATAATCCGGCTCTTTTCTCTTGCGCTCACTCCGATTCAAGGCGCAGGTTTTTCGAGGACAAATGTAAAACGGGTCGTTACGACCCCGCCGACACCCAGGAACTCGCTGAAGGCAAGTCCCGCTCCACCACCTACAACGCCTCCGGCGCGGTCCTCACCCAGGTCGACACCAAGGGTGCCGTTACTTCGCACAGCTACAACCTTCGCGACCAGCTCATCGCCATCACCGAACGCGCCACTGGCGTCGTCACCTTCGCCTACAATGCCAAAGGCCAGCGCACTTCGGTCACCGACCAGCTCGGCAAAGTCACCTCTTCCCAGTTCAACCCTCGCGGCGAACTGATCAAGACCATCAACGCCGATGCCTCGGTCGATCAAACCGTCTTCGACGCCCTCGGCCGCAAGATCAAGGTCATCCACCCCGGGGGAACCGAGCGAAGCGAGGCGGGCTCGACGCAGTCGAGAAGCGAAGCGTCAATTGAGCAAGTCATGGCCTACGACCTCGCCTCGCGCCTCCTC
>JAYTMY010000245.1:0-16471 GCA_043748535.1 Lentisphaeraceae bacterium
GCTCCTCCGTGACGCCTCTCCGGCTCTTCCTCCTCCATCCCCACTCATGCACCGGCCGGCCAGCTCACGCCGGGCTCAGTCGCGTCGTGAGTAGTAACAGGTTCAGATACATTTTCTGCGCCCCCTGATGCTCGAATTGGGCGATGGGTGTTTCTATGGCGGCGATCTGGTCGGCTTGGGCGCGTGCCTGGTCCCAATCGTCGCGGCGGCCGGCGGCGAAGAAAAGACTGCGGCGGAGCTGCACTTCGAGCCAGTCGCAGTACCAGGGGGCGCTGAAGCGGTTAAGCAACTGGCCGGGGGCGGTCTCGGGGCGAGTTTCGCCGTTGGTAGGACCGCCCGGATGGCTGTCATCTGTAATCCGCAAATAGCTCTCAGGCGGCTTGGTGAATTCGGCGCTTTGCGGCGGCGGGCTGGGGAGTTTGGTGGGGGCCGGTGCACGGCGGGACTTGAGCACCCAGGCCAGACCGGCGGCCCAGGCCCTTTCGGCCCGCTCATGCTCGAAGGTGCAGAGAGTGTCGAAATGGCCGAGGGCAAGCCAGGCCTCGCCGGCGTGGAGTGCATCCGGCTTCTTGGCATAGGCTTCGAGGGCGCTCAGTTGTTTGTCGCCAATCTCCGCCAGGGGCCAGGCGATGAGCGCCTGAAATTCGGCGGCGGCGGCGATCTGGGTGCCGGGGAAGCGCTTTTGCAGCTCCGCATAGATCTGCCGGGCTTTGGCCATGTCGCGCGAATTCTGCTCTTCGCTGCGGTGAAACCAGATTTTCAACTGTTCATCCATCGGCCAGCCCTCCGGCGGCGGCCAGGCCGCTGCGTTGGCCCGGCGCGCCTCGCGGTAGAGCAGGGCGGCCTCGCCGCAGAGAGCGAGCTCGCGGGACTTCTCCGCCGACGCGATTTTTGCCCGGCAGCGGGCCGCCAAGCGCTTCGCCTCCAGTTGATCAGGTTCGGACAAATATCCCTTGTCCGGCACCATCTCCCCAGCCCGGTCCAGCGCCTCTTTCCAGGCGGCGATCGAGGCTTCCAGCTTGTCTCCGAGTTGGAGATCTCCCTCCAGCTCCGCCGCCAGCGCCGGCCCGGGCACTTTCGCCTTGGACAGCGCCAGGGCAATGGCCTTGCCTAGGCCTTCCTTACCGGGCATCCGCGTCAGGAAACGGGCGTTCTCCGCCAAGGCCAGGCAACGGGGCCAGGACAGGTTCTCCGCCGTGATGGCGGCATAGGCCTTTAGCCGCTCCGCCCCCTTCTCCGGCTTGAGCTTTCCTTCCTGCCGCGCCAGCAGCAGCAGCGCTCGCACCCGCAGCACTTCGTCGCGATCCTTGGCCAGCTCCTTCAAGCGCCGCTCCGAAGCCGGAGCCTCCAACTTGCCTTCGAGCTCCTCCAGTTCGTCGGCCTTCAAGATCGGTGCGAACAGCCCCAGAACGATTAATGCACATCCCTGCCACTTCATTCACAACTCCTTAAGATTTTCGCCCGCCGATTGGCTGGGACGGCCTGCAATCTGCTGGATCCGCCGCCGCTGTCAACCCCGAGTCATTTGTCACTCGCCGGGTCGGTCCGTTCCTGACGACGTTGACGGCGCTGCATTTCACGGTCGTAATCGCGAATCCGGTCCTGCAGATCTTTCTCTTTCTGCTCCATCATCTGATCCGCCAGCTGCCCTTCCGACGGTTTGCGCTTACCATCTTTGACCTCGCCTGGCTGGGGCTTCTCACCTTTCGGTGTTTCATGCGGTTTCTCGGAGCCGCTCTCCTCAGGCTTGGCCTCGCCGCCTTTACCTTCGTCTTCGCCATCCTTGGCAAATGCTTCGAGTTTCTCCACCGCGTCACCCAGCAGTTTTGCCGCTTCTTCACCGGCCTTGGGATCATCTTTGGCTTCTTTCATCTTTTCTTGTGCCTTGTGCAAATCACGCGCCGCGGCCGCCGCTTTTTCCCCAGCTTCCTTCGCGCTCGCCTGATCAGATTGACTCATCCCCTCGGCCTGGGCCTGGGCCTCGCTCGCCAATTCCTGCGCCTTGGCTTGATGGCTAGCAGCTTTCTTCTGGTCAGACTCGGATTTTTTGTCGCCGGCTGGCTCGCCGCCTTCGGCTTTCTGCAGCTCCGCCTTCTCCCCTTCCCCAGGCTGCTTGTCGCCAGATTCCGGCTGGGCGGCCTGCTTCGCCTCGTCCGCTTTCTTCTGGTCTTCCTGGGCTTGCTGCTCTTCTTGACGCTGCTGGTTGGCCTTGTCCTGCTCTTCCTTGGCCTTCTTGGCATGGTCAGCCGCTTTCTTCGCCTGCTGCTGGCGCTGCTGCTTCTTCTCTTTCTCCGCCTGCTTTTTCTCTTCGTCGCGCTGACGTTTGAGGTCGATGGCCTGCTGACGGGCGGCATGGGCTGAGCGCAGTCCTTTCGCCAGTTCCTCCGACGCGGGCTCGGCTTTCAGGGCCCGGCTGTAGGCGTCAATCGCCGCGGCGGCTTCGGCCTCTGACGCCGCCGGGTCTTGCTGCATCTGCGCCAAGGAATGCGCATGACGGATCATGGCCAGATCGCGCTGCAAAGCGGAAATCAACGGGGACGGCAGATCGGCTTGCTTCAAGGCGGCCTCAATCTGAGCTTGTTGGGCTCGGACATCCTGCTGAGCGCTCAAGGCCGCGCTCACCCGGTTGTGCAGCTCCAATGCCTGGGCGGCAGTCATCACTTCCCCGTCCTTGCCTTCAGCGCGAACGCTCATTGCGGGAATAAGAAGACAAAGCAGCGCCACCGCCGCGACGCGTTTTCGCTCGCTCAAGCCGAGACGCAAAAGAAGAAGCATGATCGCCAGCGGCAAAATCAACTGGTAGATCAGCCGCGGCCGCGAACGGCTCTGATCCGCACCTTTTTCGACGCTCAGCTTGGTGATCCGATCCATCGCGCGCTCCATCCCATTCATCATCGACTCCGCAGGATCGAAGGGAACAAAAAGCCCCCGGCTGGCGGCAGCTATGGCCTCCATCGCAGCAGGGTCCGGACGTGAGCTCACCTGATCGCCGTTCCGGCGGCGCAGGGGCTTGCCATCACTCTCGAGTACCGGACTGTTGCGGTCGCTCCGTCCAAGTGCCACCGCGATCACTGGAACGCCAGATTTTTTCAACTTCTCCAACTCATCCTTGCTGTCGCCGCCGAGCTCCTCGCCGTCGCTTAGCAGTATAATTGCGCGCGAGGTCGCGGCGTCGGCCGGAAACTGCCGTTGCGCCTCGCGCAAACCGGCGCCCAGATCGGATCCCGCGGGTAGCAGACCTGGCTCCAATGCGGCGGCCGCGTCGAGCAAGGATTTGTGGTCGGTGGTCAAGGGACAATCACTGCTCGCGGTCCCGGCAAAACTGACCAGGCCGACGTGATCGCCGGGAAGCTGCAAAAGCAGTTCGCGGATCCACGAACGAGCATAATCGAGACGGGAGACCTCACGGCAGTCGCGGCAATTCATCGACTTCGAGGCATCGAGGACAAAGACCAGACTTCTTCCTGAACTCGGCTCAATCACCTGATCCCGACCCGAAAATGGCATCGCCAGGCAGGCCGCCAGCACCACCAAGGCACCGATTAGACTGAGATCGCGCAACAAACGGCGCCCCGGCGACGCATCGCTGCCGGCGGCAGGCAGAATTCGGGCGAGACGACGCCGCTGACGACGAGCCCAAAAAAAGGCCGGCAGGATGAGCAGCAAACTGGTCGCTGCGATCGCCGCATATCCGGGATGAAGCCATTCGAGAGTGTTCATAATAAAGAGTTGTAGGGGTTGTAGGGGTTGTAGGGGCGCAACAATCAAGGCAGCCGCAAAAAAAGTGTATTCGAGAGGAGAAATCCCGCGACGATCAAGGCCAATCCGGCCCACAAAATCGGCAGAGTCAGATCCTTCCATTGCGTCTGCCGCTCGATGTTGATCTCGACCTTCTCGATCTTGTCGATCTCCTTCATGGTCTTGTCGAATTCCTCGGCATCGGCGGCGCGGAAGAAGCGGCCGCCGCTCGGCTGCGACAATTTCTTCATCAGATCCTCGTCAAATGAGTCGGCCCCCGCTTTAGCCAGCCGTTGACGCCCGAAAACATCTGATTCCACCGCATAGGCGTTGGCACTGCCGATGCCGATCGTATGAATGGTCAAACCCTGCTTGGCCGCGACTCCCGCCGCCTCTTCGGGACTGATCACCGATTTCACCGTGTTGGCCCCGTCGGTCGCCAGAATCAGCACCCGCCGTTTCGACGGCGAATTGATCAGCCGCCGTGCTGCGGCATTGATCCCCGACGCGATATTGGTGCCGTTGCAGTAATCTCCCAACATGCCGTTGTGCATCGACGCAATGCGCTTCAGGAGCAGATCGTGATCGATGGTCGGTGGACAGCTACCTAAAGCTTCAGCGCCAAAAATCACCAGTCCGATGCGATCATCGGGACGAGCCTTGACGAAGGTGGCGAGTCGCTCTTTAGCCGTCCCGAGGCGATCCTTGATCTCCCCCGATTTGATTTTCTCCGCCAGCTCCCCCACATCGGTCAAGGAAATTGGCGGATCGTAGCTCTCCATCGAGCCGGAGACATCCAGGGCGATCATGATGTCGATCCCCTGGCGCAGATCTCGTTGACGCTCGGATCCTGATTGCAGCCGGGCCAAAGCCAGGATCAAGAAGACGAGTCCGGCAAACTCCAGCAGCAAGGGCAGCTGCCGCCTCCAAGCCGATTCAGGCCCGCTGCCGACATGCGTGGCACTGGCGATCAACAAGCTCGGTGGACGACGGCGCCAAGCCAGCACCAGCACCAGCAGTGCAGGCACCAAAAGTAGAAGAAACCAGGGATCGGCCAATCGCATCGGGAAGACTCTCACTTGACTGCTTTTTACAACGCCCAAAATACCGGACTTTTCGCTTCACGTGAGATGAATGACAGCGAATTTTCTTAACCGCAGATCGGCTAATGGCGCTGCTTGACAACCAAGCTGATTCCAATTAATCTCTGCGGCCTATGTTTCATCAGCTCAACCATTGCTTTTCCGCGCCAGCCCGCAGGCTGCTGGCGCGTCTGCTTTTGGCTGGATCGGTGCTTCACGCCGGTGGCTTCGACCTGCTGCTGCTGCAGTGCGTCGCCTGGGCCAAGATGACGGTGAGCTACTCGCAAGAAGTCGGCTTCAAACAAGGCTTGAACCAGACCTTCGACGGCAATCACCCCTGCGCTTTGTGCTGCGCCATCCGCAAACAGGAAGTTGATCGTCAATCGATCCTACCGGAACTCGGGCCGAAAAAGCAACTGCCGTCGCGCCTGCAGCTTTTTTCTCTGCCTGAAGCGCCACAGCGGAGCCCCGGCGAATGGATAGCCGCCAAGACTTGGCAGGAACTTCTTCCCGACGCGCCGGAAACTCTGCCGCCGATCTGCGCCTGAGCCCGAGGCGTCCTTGACGCCGTCCTGGAATGAGGCTGCATCAGCTCTTCCGGGACTTCTCAGTGCTTACCCAGATCCCGCATCGGCCCAGACGCCGATGCTGCACCCTTTGTTTTGGAAGAATCCCACATGAACAAGACCTTCGCCTTTTCCCTCGTCGCCTCCTTCGTTTTCCTGACCCAAGCCCAGGCCCACTCGGGCTGCGGCTGCGATTCCGGCTCGGTCGGCGGTTCGCCTCTTGAAGACAGCAGCAGCGAAGGATGGAGCAGTTCCCTGCTCCTCAGCCGTTCGCGCTACAACGACATGCACACCGGCAACGATATCAGGTCCAACACCCGCGACCGCTTCGTCAACCGCTATGAAAGCACCCTCAGCCTGCGCTATAACTTCTCCGTGGAATGGGCGGTGGGCCTGAAACTGCCCTTCGTCTACAGCGACTACCAGCGCTACAGTTTCCCCGCAGGTCGCGCCTATCACGAGCACGACAGCGGCCTCGGCGACATCGAAGCCCGCGCCTTCTGGACCCCGCTCCGGATCGAGGACGGCGACTTCAAGCTCGCCTCAGGGCTCAGCGCCGGGGTGAAGCTGCCCACCGGCCGCTACAGCCTGCCCGACTCCCGCTTCCATGAACACGGAGCCGCGGGTTCGCCCAATCAAGATCACCATATGCCGATGGATCTCTACGAGCCCGGCGCCGGCCGAGAAGCCTTCGTCGGCGGCGGCTGGACTCGTGCTTCTTGGATAAACCTGGTTCTCGACCTCGGACTCGACAGCAGTTTCACCTGGGATAATGAGTTCGAAGATCCCGGCCAGACCCTGACTCTCTTCGCCGCTCCCGGCGTCATCGTCTGGGAGGAAGAAGCCCAAGGGGTGGAGATTGCCGCGACCTGGCGTCAAGTGCAGGATTTCGGCGCTCTCGACACCTGGCAGCAGAGTGCCGGCTTCCGCCTCCGCGGCCACTTCAACGCCAGCCTCAGTGCGGAACTGTCTTGGGAAGAGGTCTATAACTTCGGCGGCGAAGCTCATGCACTTCTGTCTCTCGACGACCGCCTCGGCGCCTCCTTGGTCTGGCGTTTCTAAGCCTCCACACCCTGAAATGACTTCAGCCGGCTTCCTTGTGGAGCCGGCTGATTTCTTTCACGCCAGGATGCGTTGCCGCAAGCTTGCCGCGGGCAATTGGCATAGGGGTTTAAAAAGGCTGTGTCGACGCGCCGCGAGGGCCTTGTACGCGGCATCGCGCCACGACAGGGGCAGGAGGCGGAAGAAGCGCAAAATCGACCATGGGGAGGAAAGGCATTCGGCGGCGCGGCAGGACGCTTGGCTGCGCAGAAAAACGCTCGTCCGGTCCCAGACCATCATGGTGCTTTGCAGGAGCTCGACATCGACGCCTTGCTGACGCAGCAATTCGGTGGCGCGTGGCGATTGGCCCGCGATGAACCAGATGCGTTGACCGCGATCATGAGCATGCAGGAAGCGGACGGCGCGCGAGCACAGGCCGCAGTCGCCGTCGAAGATGACCAGAATGTGTCCTTCTTGGACTTCAGGGAAGAGTTCAGCCACGGAGAGCTCCCAAGGGTTCAAGCCAGGCTTTGAGTTGTGGCCGGCCGGTGGTGAATTCGACCTCGATCACCGCAGCGGTGGTTCCGTAGGCGCCGGGCTGGAGAGCGAGCGAGGATCCTTGCCGGGTGAGAATCGCACGATGATCGTGTCCGGTGATCAAGAGATCGATCCGGGGGAAAGCCTCCAACAAGGCATGATCGGCCTCGTCACTGGTCGCCTGCCGTCCTTGACGGAAGCCGCCGTGGATTGAGACGATCAGCAGCTCGTCGGGAGCGACCTGGTTCAACAGGGGAGCCAGACACGTAGCGGGATCGAGAATGCGACAGCCGCCGAGATCAGCCTCAGGGATGTGGGTGCATGCGGCGGGATCGAGCAGACCGATGAAGCGGATGCGATGCCCTTGACGCGTCGTGAAGCGACATTCCGGGGGTAAAAGCAGACCCCCTCTTTCATTGAGCAGATTGGCGGCTATCCAAGGAAAGGGACTGGCGGCGGCGCAACGCAGAAAACAGTCCCAACCCTGATCAAATTCATGATTACCGGGAACGGCGGCACGACAGCCCTGGGAGGCGAGAGACGAGATCATGTTCATCGCCGTCTTTTCCGCATCACCAGATTCTTGAGTCCCGGGAGCGGCGGAAAACAGAGTGTCGCCATTATCGAAATAAAAACTTTCCGGGGCGGGGCTCTGAATCAGTCGCGGCGGACGTCCATGGAGATCACTGGTGACAAGGATCGTGACATCCATGCCGGGCTTATTTCTGCTCGGAGATGAGCTGTTTGGATTGATAATCCGCCCATTCATCGAAATCCAGGATATCGAGGCCGACAAGCGCAAGCTCGTCGCGATCGGGAACGACCACGGCTTTGCCGCGGACGGCTTCGTCGACCGCGTCGCAGAAACGCAGCAGGAGGACTTCGCGGAGCACTTCACGCGGCGGGTGTGGTGAGTGATGGGCGCTGATGACGTTCCGGATCTCTTCATCGAGTTTCCAGTTCTCCAGCAACCAACTGCCGACTTGGGCATGATCGCAACCGATAACTTGCCGCTCGGCGTCGTAATCGGCCAAGTCTTCAGACTTCGCCTTGATCGCCGCCAGCTTCACTCCCTCGGCGTTGAAAATCGACAAGACCAGCTGGCCAATGTCGTGCAAAAGAGCGCAGAGTCCGAGGATGGGCGATACCTGGATGCGGTGTTTCCGGATCACTTCGGCGCACAACGTACCGGTGGAGAAGGAGTGTTCCCAGAGCGTAGCGTCGCGCGATTGAATGACGTCCATGACGGCGGAGGAGAGCACCAGTTCCTTGATTTTCTTGATTCCAAGCAAGGTCACCGCCTGCTCGACCGTCTCGATCCGGCGCGGCAGAGAATAAAGCGAGGAGTTAATCACCTTGAGCATGCGGGTGACCAAGGTCGGATCCCGCCGTATGGTGGTGAACACCGCCTGCATGTCGACATCAACCGCTCCGAGGAGTCGGATCAATTGCAGGACGTGGACAGAGAGTGAGGGGAGATCAGGCATCGCCTGAATCTGTTTCTTGAGGAGCAATTCACGAGCGCTTAGCATAATCGGCCTCCACATAATAGTATACGCCCGTTTGTCCCTGCGGTGCCAGTTCTAAGGTCCTCACACGGAGTGAATTTTTGATTGTTTTTTGACGGCCTGCCGCAGGTGGGCGGCGGCTTCGTCCAAGGCTTTCGCAGTGGCGAGGGATTCTTCGGGGGTGCTGCGGCCGCTGTAGCGGCAGTGCTGCCAGGCTTCGACTCGGCGGGTGAATTCCTCCGCTCCCTCCAGGCCGGCATCGCGAGCTTGTTTGGCCAACTCACCCAAAGTGGCTTCGCGGCGGGTGCAGCCTAGGATTTTCTGGGCCAGGAAGGCGGCGTGATGAGCGCGGGTGCCGGCAGGGTCGGCGAGACGCGCGCGCCAACGCCGGATGCTGGCCCGCAGAAGCCAGGCGAAGCAGAGGCCGAGCACCAGGAGGCTGACACAGGCCCGCAAGGGGTCAGAGAAGCACCAGATGAAGCCGGCGGCGGCTTTGATGGCGATGGCGGCAATGATGTCGGCGATGCGGCCGCGGAAGATGTCCGCCTTGAGCTTCTCCAGGCGATGCATGAAGTCATCCCAGGCGCTGGAATCGTCTTTTTTGCGGGATTCCTCGAAGGCCGCCGAGGGGGTGGTTTCCACATAAAACCAGGCCCTGCGCTCTGTGTCCCAGGCTTGCACCCAAGCGTGCAGATCGCGACGACGGCAGAATCGGA
Source organism: Lentisphaeraceae bacterium (assembly GCA_043748535.1). Taxonomy (GTDB): domain Bacteria; phylum Verrucomicrobiota; class Lentisphaeria; order Lentisphaerales; family Lentisphaeraceae; genus CAMCSH01. The sequence continues at coordinate 9,189 of JAYTMY010000245.1, forward strand.
TATTGTCCACCTCCTCACCGCAGACAATGCCGGTGACGTACCGGGCGTGAATCCCTTGGCTGCGCAGCAGCAGGACAGTGGCGCTGGCGAACATCTCGCAGTGACCTCGGTGAACCGTACGCAGGAAATACAGTGGCAGGTCGGCATTCAGATGCCGGGCGTCTTCTTCGATTTGCCGTTCTATCTCTCTCGCCTTCTTCTCTTCCTCCGTTTTCGGATCGAAGTAGTCTGCGCTTCTCTGGATGAATCTATAGCCTTCCTCAAAGGGCGGCACCCTTCCTTGGTCTGACGGCACAGAAGTCGAATAGGTACATTCGCGGCTAAACCATTCCTCCAAGCAAGGCGCACACTCCGCCAAGGTCTTCCGCTGACCTAGGATCTTGACGGCCTCCTCCCGCCAGTATTTCTCGGTCGGAGGGAGCTGCAGATCATCGTCGGTGGGCGGATCTGAGTCGATCTCATCCTGGATCGGGCCAGCACCACACTGATAGCCTGCTTCCAAGGTGAAGCCGCTGATTTGATAAATGCCCACTTCGTTGCGGCTCAGATTTTCGCCCGCGATGTCGAGCCCCTTGGCTTGATTGGGCAGAGGTAGATGAGTGAACTGGAATTCGGATCTCGGAAAGAATTCGAGTTTCCTCGTCGGCGCGCCGTTTTCCAGCTGATAATGCCTGTAGGTGCTGAACTGGCTACCGCCAGCAGATGGCTTCATCGATTCGGACAGGGTCTTGCTCGTCCGCCAGGATCCATCTTCATAGAAATTGTAGATCCGGGCGCGGAGATATTCATTGTCCTCAGCTCCTTCAATGGTCATCAAGATCCGATCAAGCTGGTCTTTCGACTCGTTCATGAAGTCGATACGTGGGTTTTCATCGAAGGCCCGCATCTGGTACGGCGAGGAGCTGGAATTCAGGACCTTGGTATCAATCGTGCGGATCCAAGGTAGGAGGACATCAATCACTATCGGGGTGCAGAGTATCATCAGGCCCAGACAAGCAGTCTGGGCGAGAGAGCGGACCGCTTCCCATATGCCGTTCCGACCGGTTTCCTGGTCGACGCCGAGCGAGCTACGGACGACGATGCGCCAAGCCGGGAAGATCGGCAGCAGGTGCATCACCAGGATGCACATCATCGATTTGCTGTCGTTCCACTGCGGCTTGCAACCGAAGTGCCGGAGGAATTCCGGCGAGGGCAAGAACATGCTGATGCGGTCGAAGCGCATACTCGACGACTCTAGGTTGGCGCTGAAGGCGAATGAAGTAAAGATGCAGACGAGGAAGGCGAAAGGGACATGCCGGCGTTGTTGCAGGAGAGTCAACATCGCCGCAATCAGCAAGGTGATGGGCGAAATGAAGTCCGACGGCGTCACCACCCAGCGGGACTGATCGATTTTGATGAACTGATTGCACAGGACGGTGTAGGTGGCGGGGAAAAACACCGTGTAAACCATCCACCTTGTATTCACCGGCAGACCTCGCGGCAAGAAAGGGGCGATCAGGCACACCACCAGCACCGGCAGGAAGAAATGGAAGGTGTCGCTGGTGAGGGAAAAAACCGACGCAGCGAGGAAAAGCATCCAACACTGAGCGATGGCGAGGTGATGGTTGCGGGGAAGCATCAGAAACCTCCCGCTTTCACTTCGGCAGCAGTGACAAGACGGACTTTCAGGTGCTCGGGCCAGCCTTCGTCAAAGGTCGCAGCATGGAGGGCGATGCCATTACTGAGGCAGTTTTCGAGCCACCGGATCTGCGCTTCTTCCGGCGGGCCGAGGAAGGCGATCAAGAGTTTTTCGCGATCGAGTGTGCCGACCGGACAGCCGAGAACTTCAAAGTCGCCCGGGATGCGCTGCGGCTCGACTGCCGCCAAAGCGTCAAAAAGCTGGGTCAGACTGGTCTCGCTGCTGGCTCCGGCGAAACGGATCTCGGGGCCGCCACCGCCTTGGAGGAGGCGGGTGAAGCGAAAGCCGCCGCTCGCCATCTGCATGGCCGTACCGGCAGCCAGTGACACCCGTTTTTCAAAACTGGCGAAGCGCCGTCCCTGCCATTCGGTCAGGCCGGGATTGGCTTGCAGATCGAGATAGACGCAGCACCCTGGCAAGCCGGCGCCGCTGAACTCCTTCACCATCGGCTGTCCATGGCGGGCCCAGGAGGCGGAGTGAATCAAACGCGGCTGATCGCCAAAGCGATATTCGCGGATACCGCAAAGCTCCTCTTCTTCCAAGACTTTCGCCGCCTCGCCATCCTGGCCCGAAAAGCCGGCGTAGCGCCAACCGAGATGGATCTTCATCGGCTTCGGATGGACCATGATTTCCCGAGCCCCTTCACCAAAATGACCGCTTTTTATCAAGCCGAAGGGAAAGGTGGTTTCGATAAAAGCCTGCGGCAGCCGCTGCAAGCCGCGATCGCTAAAACTCATTTGGCTGCGCACTTCAAGCGTTCCTCCGGGCGGCAGACAGGCGATGTTGGGAAAGCCGGCGGGGCGCTGAAAGGGCATCGGCAGATTGTCGAGACCAAGATCCCAAGCCGGCAGTCGGCTACGGGAACGGAGGACATAGACACTCTCAAACTCTTCGCCGACCCGAGCCTGCGAAGGCAAGTGGCGCTCCAGATGAACCCGGGGTCTGAGCAGCACGGCGACAATAAAATTAATCCCCATCAGGGTGATCAGGCCATAGACCAAGGCCTGTAAGGCATGCGAGTTGTAGCTGATGATGGTGATGGTCGAAAAGACCGCTACCAACATGATGCAAAAGCGCCCGGCGATGGTGATGTGCCGATGCGTCAGGCAAGTGAGCCACCAGAAAGTCGCATGAGTCGCGGTGACATTGGTGCCGGTCAACCAAGGCTGGGGCATCGGCCCCATTTCCTCCGGTCCGGCCATGTAGCGCCGCCCCCAGTATTTGCAGCGACTGGTCAGGGCCCCCCACATCTTAGTGAGGCACCGGAATGGAATCAAGCAACTCGTTGACCACTAACGTTTTTTGACTGGAAGATGCGCCTTGGCTCTTGAGGATCAGACGGTGCGCCAGAACCGCCGGGGCCAAGCGACGGATATCATCAGGCAAGACATGCCCACGACCGAGCATCAAGGCCTGGGCCTGGGCGCAGCGATAAAGCATCAAGGTGGCCCGCGGGCTGGCCCCAAGACGGACTTGCGCGTGGGTGCGTGTCGCACGAACCAGATTGGTGAGATACCGGCTAGCCGAATCCTCGACATGAATCTGCCGGGTCGCTTCCTGCAGGGCCGTGACGTCGGCACGAGTCAGCACCGGACCGAGATTCTCCAGCGGGTCGCTGTCGCGGCGGCTGGTCAAGATCTCAAGTTCAGCATCAAAATCAGGGTAATCCATTTTGAACTGCAGGGCAAAGCGGTCCATTTGAGCTTCGGGAAGTGGGAAGGTGCCGTGGAATTCTACCGGATTCTGGGTGGCGATGACTAGGAAGGGGGGATGCAGGCGATGGCGTTCGCCCGCGACCGTGACCTGTGCTTCACTCATCGCTTCCAGTAGAGCCGCCTGAGTCCGCGGCGAGGCGCGATTGATTTCATCGGCCAAGAGGATGTTGCAGAAGACCGGGCCAGGACGGAAGATGAACTCGCTCTTGACCGGCGAAAACATCGGGCAGCCGGTGACGTCGGCGGGGAGCAGGTCGGGGGTGAATTGAATCCGCTGGAAAGCTGCGTCAATCGAACTCGCCAAAGCTTTTGCCAAGGTGGTTTTACCGACTCCGGGAACGTCTTCCAGCAAAGCGTGGCCACCTGCCAATAAGGCGATGAGCAGCAGGTCGATGGGCTCGTCTTTCCCTTTGACAATGCGATGAAGGTTGTGGCGAAGCTGCTCGACTTTCATCTGGCAGGAGCCGGGATTGAGCAAAGATGGTGATGGAGTCATGATGGAGACAGCCGCTTGCGGGGTAAAAAGATTTGAGGTGCCTCGCGACGGAGGAAAGCTTCAAGGGTCGCGACCGTCGGGCCGTAGCCACCTTTGTAGATGTGATATTCCAAAGCCGTGCTGAATTCCGCCGCGGTCTGCCAGCGATGGGATGGGTCGGGTTGCAGTGCGCGATACAAAATGTCGCGCAGATCGGCATCCAGATCCTCAGGCAGGGCACCGAGATTGACGCAGCCGCCGCCGGCAAGCTTTTGCATGTCGGTGTCTGACGCCGCTTCGCGGGGGTGGCGGCCGCTGAGCATTTCCAAGAGGACCATGCCAAGAGCATAGATGTCGGACCGCGGCTCCGCACCTTTGCGCAGCGCTTGTTCCGGTGGCATGTAGGTGAGTTTGCCGAGTAAGCACTGGTCATTCGCCGGCATGATGTTGTTCTTGGCCTTGGCGACGCCGAAGTCGGTGAGCTTCGGCAAACCCTCAGTGGTGAGAAGAATGTTGCCGGGACAGACATCGCGATGAACGATATTGAGCGGGCGATGCTCGGCGTCAGTGCGGCTGTGAGCGTACGCCAAACCACGCGCGATCCGGGCAGCAATGAAGGTCGCCAGTTCCGGCGGCAAGACCCGGCCACGCGCCGCGAGCTGTTCAATCAAGTCCGCTAAAGCCAGGCCATTGACGTATTCCATGACCAAATAATGGCCAAAAGGGGCTTTGCCGAGATTCAGGATCTGCACGATGTTTTCATGGACAAGACAGGACACGAGACGTCCTTCGTCAATCAGCATATCGATGAAACGCTCGTCGTAATTGAGCGAAGTTAGCATGATTTTGACCGCGACAGTCTTCTCAAAACCGCTGCTTCCCAGCTGTACAGCTTCATAGACCTTACCCATGCCGCCTTCGGCGATTTCTCGCACGATGCGGTAGCGCACTCCGGATTCAAATTCCCTAGGGATTTCCATACGCTCGCTCCTAGCTGCTGAAAGGCTTCTACCTCTAGCTTAAATGAATGCAGGGCGAGAGTCAAGCGGCAACTGCAAATTAGAGCGAAAATCGCTTGATGGCGGCAACTTGACTGGCGTCATTCCCCCAGGTAGGCCGCTTTCACTTGCGGATCATGCCGCAATTCGGTCGCAGCGCCGGACAAAGTGATCAAGCCCGTTTCCAAGACGTGACCATGATGAGAACACTCCAGCGCCATGTTGGCGTTCTGCTCGACCAGCAGCATCGACAAACCGAGATCACGGTTGATCTCGACGATCTTGGCGAAGATCTGCCGCACCAGTATCGGTGCGATGCCGAGGGACGGCTCATCCAACATCAAAAGGCGTGGCCGGCTCATCAAGGCCCGGGCGATCGCCAGCATCTGCTGCTCACCGCCGGACATCGTCCCCGCCAACTGCTTGCGGCGCTCCGCCAGACGAGGAAAAAGGACAAAAGATTTCTCCAAATCCTCGGCAATCCCCTTGCGATCAGAGCGCAGATAAGCTCCCATCCGGAGATTTTCGTCGACGCTGAGATTAGCGAAAACCATCCGGCCTTCCGGCACCTGAACCAGACCGCGCGCGACAATTTCATGCGTCGGCAAACCCAGAATCTCGGCGCCCTCATACCGAACCGAACCCGTCGCTTTGACCAGGCCCGAGAGAGCTCGCAGCGTCGTCGACTTGCCGGCGCCATTAGAACCGACAAGAGTGACGATGCTGCCACGCGGCACCGAAAAACTCAGGCCCTTGACCGCGCTGATCGAACCATAGCTGACTTTGAGATCGCTGATCTGAAGCATGAAGACATCCTTGAATCTTGACAAAGCAGACCCTAATCCCGAGGACCGCGCAGGCAAGCCGCCGCATCGGCGGATCCCCGAGGTTTTCGTAATTCTACCTGGCCGCGCCTTTTCTCCGTCCCGGAGCCAAGCGCAAGCTCAGTTTCGCGGTTGCTGATGATGAAGCGCCAGTCAGTGAAAGCAAGCCGCCGCAGGATTTCCATCGTTTGCCGCAAAAAATTCACTCGTGGTGCGTATCTTCAGCACCTTCATTCCCACGCTCAGGAGTTCCGCACCATGTCCACCCTCATTCCCAGCCTTTGCCTCGCCTTGCTCAGCGCCGAACCCGCGCCCGTCACCGATGCGGCACCGGTCCGCGCCGTCTCTCCCGCCGCCACGGCCCAGCCTTACTTCGAATACCACCAGGACGAGACTCAAAAGACCTCGGAACTGCGCTGCAGAACCCGGCTTTTCCGTCACCCGAAAACCGCTAAAGAAGTCGAAATCGTCGGCATGATCCACATCGCCGATGCCAGCTTCTTCCAAGCTGCCAGAAAGCACATGGAGAAGGCGGATTTAAGCTTGACGGAAGGCGTCACCGGCTTCCCCGGCCCCGCCGTCATCCCCCTCCTCTACTCCCTCGGCAACAGCAATCGCGTCGCTGGCCAACTTGAACTCCACTCACAAGGCACCTTCATCGACAATCTGCCCAAGACCGAGTCCGCCGATGTCAACATCAACGAAGTGATGCCGGGCTTCTGGGCCAGCAGTGGCATGTTCCTACAACTGCCTTGGGACATCGTCACCTTCGAGAGCGCTAACCTCGGCATGAGCCTCGGCCGTGGCGGCAGCGCTCTCTGCGGCAACACCGGCTCGTACACCGAGTGGCTGCGCCAAAGTCTCAGCGACATGGCCAAAGAAGACGAGAAGGATGCCGAGGACGAACTCAACCGCAACATCCTCGGCAAACGCAACGACCACTTGATCCTGGCCACCCGCAAGGCGCTCGACAATCCCAAGATCAAACGTATCTGCCTGCCCTGGGGCGCGGCCCATGGGGCCGGACTCGAAACCCAGCTCATCGGCCTTGGCTTCGAACCGGTGTCGGAAGAATGGTTGGATGCGATCAAAATCGACGGCTACGGCGAATCGCAAGAACGACACGACCGCCGCCCCTGGTTCGCCAATCTGCCGTTGATCTTCACCAGCCGCGGTTCGACCGAGTTCAACGACCTCAGCGTCGGGCCCTTGGCGATCCTGGTCTCGCACGATTCAAAAGCCGATGAAAGTTTGACTCTCTACGGCTGGGGCCTGATCGGCGGCGACATCAAAAACGGCCGCAAGCAACTTTGCTTCGGTCCGCTGGGTTTGATCAACTCAAGTCAGAAAGAAGATGGCAGCAGCTTCTCCCTGCTCTGGGGCGCGCTGCATTCCTATGAACGCAATGAAAAAGGCAGCGAATCAAGCGAGCTGCTCAGTATGATCGAGTCGACCAGCCATGGCCAGGAACAATCCTTCAAACTCGGCTGGTTCGGCGCCCTGTACAAGTCGGAACAGCATGGCGACAGCAGCAGCTGCCGCGTCCTGCCCTCCATCGGCGACCATCCGCTGCTCTATTCGAAGACTTCCGAC
>JAYTMY010000246.1:0-12652 GCA_043748535.1 Lentisphaeraceae bacterium
TATCCAAGACAGCCAATGTTGCTCTTGTTCATTCGTTCGACCCCTTGCGGGTCGCACATGGTAGCCCAGGGTCGCTTCGACCCTGGGTTTGTGTTTAAAATGAGTTCCCGACCCCTTGCGGGTCGCACAGAGTTCGGGCCAACGCTGTGCGACCCGAGCGGGTCGGCGGCAGGCGGAACACTCTAACCCAGGGTCATCGCCGATGCGGCTTGCCCCTGGGCTACCATGTACGACCCGCAAGGGGTCGAGCAACAGGGCAGAGCGAGACAATTGCGGAGCTCACCACTAGCTAAGGAACGAAACACCGCACGGAGTGCGGCGGTCCCAGCAACTAATCACCCCCGCACAGGCCGCTCCGAGCGCGGCGTACCATTCCGGCTCGCGGCCGGGTGGCAGATGAACGAACACCGCGGCGCTTTGCGGACGCCGCAAGAGACGCCAATAAAGGTGATTGCACAGGTAGCCCCCGGCATCATCCGAAGTCTCGATATCAAAGGGCGCCAAAGCGACCAGCAAAGGCTCGATCCAATGCCCGGGCAGCAGCTCCGGCGCGGCGTTTTCGATCACCCCCTCGCGGATGATGCCATCGACATCAGGAACGCTGGCAGAATCACGATTGCGGGCGAACAACTCAATCCTCGGCCGTGTGCTGCTGGCCGCGATGCCGAAGGCGATGACCGCAAGCTCTTCGTCACCAAATTGCGCCACCCGCAAATCGACAGCAGCATAAGAGACTCTCAGCACTTCCGCCTCCGGCGATGCCGCAAAAGCGGCAAAGCGCGAAGGATTGTCGGCGACCCCAGGGAAGGAGCCGAAACCGAAAGCCAGCAGCCTCATGGAGCGGGCACTAGCGGCAGGGGCGCGAGCGGTGCCGTCGCCAGAGTCCGGGCCGAAGCGAAGTTGTACTGCTCGAGGTTTTCCATGTAGCTGGTGCGCAGGGCGATCAGGTCGACCTTCGCTTGCTCGAGGTTATTTTGCGCCCGGATGAATTCGAGAATGTCAGCCTTGCCGTCTTCCCATCTCTGGCGATAGAGATCGACCTGGAACTGCGCCAGCTTGATCCGTTCTTCCTGCAGGCGGATGCCGTCACGGGCGTCTTCGATGCGGCGGCCGAGCTCGCGCAGTTCGGCGCCTTTTTCAAGCAGTAAAACCCGTTCGTCGGTGCGTGAGTCTTCGAGATCCGATTCGGCAATGGCGAGCCGCGCCCGGTTGGCCCGCGAACCAATGTCCCAGCTCAAAGCCACCCCGGCACTGTCGTCGCCGCTGCCATCGAGGTTGACACTGCGGTTAGAATTGTCAGCATAAGTGTGCTTGTAGTAGAGGTCGACGCTGGGGAGGACGGCGCGTCCGGCGACCCGGCTGTTGCGCTCGAGCTTTTTCTGGCGCAGACCGTTGTTGAGAAAGCTTTCGTCGTGGCTCTGCGCGACCAGGAGATCCTGCGCCGGCGACACATTGTCGAATTTGAAATCGAAGCGGGTGTCGAAGGACATCGGCTCAGCTGCGGTTTTGCCGACCAGTAGTTTCAGGCTGTCTTCCGCCTTGATGATGGCGCGTTTGGCGACGAGCACGGCTTGTTCGCGTTCCGGCACTTCGAGCTGGGCCGTGGCAATGTCCACCGGGTTTTCGCGGAGGCGGGCGCCTTCTAGGTTTTTGCGCGCCGCGGCGAGGCGGGTTTCCTGCACCCCGAGGGCTTGGCTGGCGCGGACCAGTTGATAGAAGCCGCGACGCACCTCGAGACGGATCTGACGTTTGGCACGAATGAGCTCGTTGAGAGTGACGAGTGCATCGATCTCGGCGTCGTTGATCCCTTGCAGACTGTCTTCCCAAGTGCCGCCACCGAGAATGCGCTTGGTGATGATCAGTGACATGTCGGTGTCGTCGCCGCCGCTTTCCTTGTCGTGGTTGGTGGTGCCGCTAGCTGCGACGGTGAATCCGAGGGGGAGCTGCTGCACCAGGCCGCTCCGAAAAGTGTCTGTATTGGCGTCGAAAGCGCGTTCCGACACCAGGCTGAGCCGGAGGTCGAAATAGGCGCGTTCAATGTTGATCCGTTCGGACGAGCGCTCCCAAGCGAGGAGGCGCTTGCGCAGGCTCTGGTTGCCCTGAATGGCCCGGTCCTCCAGCTGCGCCAGATTCATCGCCGGCTCGGCTTCCGCCGTAAGGCCCGGCACGACGGGGCTCAAAAATCCCGCATCACCGGCTGCGGCAAGGGATAGACTGATGAGAAAACTGAACATGTTGGGATGACCTAGTTATTTATGATCTCGCGAAGATGCTTTTGGATGGCTTCTTGTCGCTGCGGTTCCGGCGCCGGACACGAATTTATTCCAAGCAGTGCGTGAGTACGCTTGGAAGAGAGTAGGTTAAGCCCCTCGTCCTCCCCTAACTCTCCCCACTTAAATACTCCCTCACCCCTACTCCCCCCTACTTTGGACCTCTTCATGATTCTCGAGCTCGACAAACCGATCGGCATTTTCTTCCTGGCCTTGGAACTGCTCGGCATTTCCCTGGCGGTGGACGTCATCATGCGCGGTCGGACGCCGCAAGGAACAGTCGCCTGGGCAGTAGCCCTGGTGATGATGCCGATGCTCAGCATCCCCTGTTACCTGATCTTCGGCAGCCGTCGTTTCCTCGGCTATGTCCGCGCCCTCCGCAAAGGCAAGGAACGCATTCATGAACGCGCCCGGCAGATCCGCGACGACATGGGCGATTGGCGCATGGAAAACCGCGATCCCGAACTCACCGCGTTCGAGCGCCTTGCCCGCCTGCCTTTCACCCACGGCAACCGGGTCAGCCTGCTGATCGACGGCGAGGCCACCTTCGCCGCCATCTTCGCCGCCATCGAGGCCGCCCAGAGCAGCGTCCTGGTGCAGTTCTACACTATCAAGAATGACGGCCTCGGCATTCGCCTCCGTGAACTGCTCGAACGCAAGGCAAAACAAGGTGTCGAAGTGCTCTTCATCGCCGACCTCATCGGCTCCCACAGTCTGCCGGAATCCTATCTGAAATCCCTCCGCCTCGCCGGCGCCGAGGCGGAATTCTTCCGAACCAAGAAGTTCGGCACCATCCGCTTCCAGATCAACTTCCGCAACCACCGCAAAATCGTCGTCGTCGACGGCCGCATCGGCTTTGTCGGCGGCCTCAATGTCGGCGACGAATATCTCGGTCTGGTCCCCGCACTTTCGCCTTGGCGCGACACCCAGCTTGAAATCGAAGGACCGGCGGTGAAAGCCCTGCAACTGGCCTTCGCCGAAGACTGGAACTGGATCACCGGCCGCCTGCCGCAACGCGACTGGGCTTGCCCCCGCCCTCCTCCTGGAGCCACTTGTGAAGCCCTCATCATCGCCACCGGCCCCGCCGATGAATTGGAAAGCTGCTCCCTCCTCTTCGGCCAGGCCATCGCCCGGGCTCGTAAACGCCTGTGGATCGCCTGCCCTTATTTCGTCCCGGAAAATGACATCATCCACGCCCTGCAGCTCGCCGCCCTCCGCGGTGTCGAAGTGCGCATCCTCATCCCCAGCCGCAGCGACAACCTCCTGGTCCGCCTCAGCGCCTACTCCTACTTCGAAGAGGCTGGACGCGCCGGCGTCCGCTTCTGGCGTTGGAAAGAAGGCTTCATGCACCAGAAAGTCGTCCTCGTCGACGACGACCTCGCCTTCGTCGGCACCGCCAACATGGACAACCGGTCCTTCCGCATCAACTTCGAAATCACCGCCATCTTGCACGACCGCGAAGCCGCCGCCGCCGTCGAAAAAATGCTCCGCCAGGACTTCAGCCGCTCCGAAGCCGTCGGCTCCCCCAGCCGCCTGATGAACACCTGGTTCGCCCGCCTCGCCGTGCGCCTCGCCCGCCTCCTGTCGCCGCTGCAGTGAATTCCTGGGACCGCCGCACTCCGTGCGGTGTTTGCCTAGGAACAAAACAACACCGCACGGAGTGCGGCGGTCCCAGCAAGCAGCAAAAAATTACGAGCCAAGGATGGCAGTGGGAGTCTACCGCTCTTGACTCGTAATTCGTAATTCGTAATTCGTAATTCCTATCGCGCCAACTGGTCCTTCAGGTAGAAGAACTTGATGTTGGTCAGGCGATGCTTGGCCAAAAGATCCATGAGTTGGACCAGCTGTTCTTGATTGGCTAAGGTCGAAAGTTTTAGATTGACGATTGTCCCTAAACGCTCCGGCATATCCGGGTCCGGCAAACTGTTGGCCTCGAAGAAACTCATCGCTTCCTGCAGATCCTCCGCCCGAGTGTAGGGCTGACCTTGGAAGTAATAGGCGTCCGATTGCACCGTCAGGTCAAAGGTCACCGGAGGGGTGATCGGCGCCGTTTTTCCCGTATTTGGCGCGTTGATTGCCACAAAGGACTCCTCCTTCACCTCCTTCTGCATCACCACGAAGTAGATCAAAAGCAAGAAGGTGACGTCAATCATCGCCGACATCGGCACCTCGGCGGACTCATGATTTCTTCTTTTCATCGGAATTCTCCTTCGGATGGGTTCTGGTTTCGCACCGCAATTCATCATAAATGACAATTTCAAATTTGTCAATAGAGTTGGTTGAGAATTCTAGGCATCCTCTTCTGCAATGGAACCGCCCGAGGAAAAATCCATCGAAAGCCAGTTCTCATGTAACTGACCCCATCTCGTCAGTCAGCATTGAGGATGAGACTTCACTGCCTCATCATTTAGAGCCTCAACGAAAAACCATCTCATCCAAACAGGACAATCATGAAGCTGACGAAATCCCGCGCCGCGGTCGGACTTTTACTTACAACCTCACTTTTGCTGCTATGGAACAGTGACAAAGTGCTGGATACTCAAGTGGCGAGTACATCATCGAAAAAACATCTCGCGAGCGAAGACATCCCGACTCATATGATGAGCGTTACGACGAATGCCCGCGCTTCAGAGGCATTTGCCCGCGCTTCAGAGGCATTGACGCTGAAGGAAGTCATCGAATCGGGTAGAATTGATGAACTGCGCCGCCGACTTGATTCAGGGCTTTCTCCTGATAGCGGTGTCAATGATGATGGCTCCGATCAGATGGCTGACCAAGAGCAGGCAGATGAAAATGACGCCGATGGACAATGTAGCGACTCCTGCCAAGAGCAAGAAAGTTTACTGGGATGCGCAGTCAGATGCCATCAACTGTCGATCATTGAACTCCTTTTGGCGCGGGGCGCTAAAATTGGCATGACACAAACCAATTTATTGGCTAGTGATGAAGACAAGGCGAGACTCGGTCTATTAGCTCCTTTGGCTATAGCTGCTCTGAAAGGAGATCTTGAAACCTACCGTCTATTACGCCAGCACGGAGCAAAAATCCGAGGTGATTTCCTCTCCCCTGCTGCGGCAGGTGGCTCACTCGAAATCACCAAGGATATCATGGATAACTGCGGCTCCTACGAAAAAATTGAGAGCGAATATCCTAATACATGGAGAGAGGAATCCCCGATGGAAATCGCGGTGACCCGGAATCACAAAGAGATCATCAAATTGTTCTTGGATCGCGGAGCCAACTTTGACGAAATCTTTGAGCATGATGCATCTCCATCCATGCTAAGTTTCGTTCAGGAAGAATGCGGCATCAGTCTTTCTCAAATCAGTAAAGATTCAAGTTCTATGGCGTCGATCATTCAATCTGGTGAAAATGAAACTCTTGAAAAACTTATAAAATCTGGATTCACACTAGACAATGATATGGATGGATCGATTTTCCTCAGCAATTCCAAGACATTAAAACTTCTGGAAAACCAAATCAATCCAGAATCCTTTAAAGATCACGAAAACATACTCACAGCCATAAATAATTCAAAAGATCCGTCTTTGATCGATATCATGATTCGCCATGGAGCTGATATAAGCACTATCAATCCTGAAACCGACTTTGAGACCGGAACTGACTCCCAACACGAAAGACCGGAAAATCTAGGGATTCATCCGGATGTTTTGGACTACTTATGTCGTCACGGAATGAACATACCCAGCTCGCCATATTATCTCATGGTCCAATACACTCCCAAGCAAATTGATATACTCATCAAAAACGGGTTTAACCTGAGCACTAAAAATCAATATGGCCATCAATTGCTAGACTTGGCACTGGCAGCAAATCGACCGGAACTCGCCAATCACATTGCTGAACTCATGCCGCAAATAAGCATTAAACAACGAAAAGCCCTGGATGAATTGAACTCAATCACGGAGGAGTAAGGTCTAGCCTCCTTAGAAGTCTCCCCCCTCTTTTCCTGGTCGACAAACTCCTCGCTTGATCCTTGTGCTGCGAAGCTAGGGGAACTAAGTTGGGCGGATCAAAAACCCGGAGATTTCCTCGCATGCAAGAATACGACAACGCCGTCCTGAAAGCCCTGTCCGTCATCCAAGACCCCGACCTCGGAAAAGACATCGTCACCCTCGGCTTCATCAAAGAGCTCAAGACCGCCGGCGGCGAAGTCTCCTTCTCGATCGAGCTGACCACCCCGGCCTGCCCGGTGAAAGAGGAGTTCCGCTCCACCGCCGAGCGCCTCGTCAAAGCCCTCGACTGGGTCAAATCGGTGAAGATCACCATGACCGCCCGTCCCCAGGCCCCCGGCGGCAACGCCAAGATGAAAGGCCTGCAGCGCGTCCGCAACGTCATCGCCGTCTCCAGCTGCAAAGGCGGCGTCGGCAAGTCCACCGTCGCGGTCAACCTCGCCTACTCCATCGCCCGCACCGGCGCCAAGGTCGGCATCTTCGACGCCGACATCTACGGCCCCAGCCTGCCCAGCATGGTGTCGCCCGTCGACCGCGACATCTACCAGAACAACCAGATGATCGCGCCGCTCGAATACGAAGGCGTCAAGCTGATGAGCTTCGGCTTCGTCAACTCCGGCGACGAAGCCGCGATCATGCGCGGCCCGATGGTCAGCCAGGTCATCGGCCAGCTCCTCGGCGGCAGCGACTGGGAAGAGCTCGACTACCTCATCGTCGACTTCCCCCCCGGCACCGGCGACATCCAGCTCACCCTGCTGCAACAAGTCCCCTTCTCCTCCGCCGTCGTCGTCACCACCCCCCAGAACCTCAGCTTCGTCGACGTCGTTAAAGGCCTGCAGATGTTCGAAAAGCTCGAAGTCCCGGTGGTCGCCGTGGTCGAGAACATGAGCTACTTCACCTGCGGCAAATGCGACGAGAAACACCATCCCTTCGGCAGCGGCGCCGCCCGCCGCCTGCGCGAACTCTACGGCATCCGCCACAGCTTCGAACTGCCCATCGTCGCCGCCCTCAGCGCCGCCGGCGACACCGGCATCCCCACCGTCCTCGCCGAACCCGCCGGCGCCATCGCCAAGGCCTTCGCCGACATCTCCGCCTCAGTGGTGCGCGAGACCGAGCGCCTGCGCCACACCAAGCAGCGTCCCCCCAGCGTCCAATACCTCGCCGGCGAAGGCATCGTCGTCAGCGTCCCCGGCGAAGAGCCCTTCAGCATCGCCCCCGCCACCCTCCGCCGCGCCTGTCGCTGCGCCCGCTGCATCGACGAACGCACCGGCGAAAAAATCCTCCAGGACCACGAGGTCGACGCCGGCGTCCACCCCGAACACATCGCCCCGATGGGCAACTACGCCGTCGCCATGAGCTGGAGCGACGGCCACAGCTCGTCGATCTTCCCCTACCAAGTGCTGCTGAAGTACAAGTGAGTTTTTATGCAGACTCGCATCGAATTTGAAAGCCATTTATTCACACCATTCCTCCCGGATGAGTGCCAGGTCAATCCCGGCTCGTGCGGTGCTGAATTGGCTTTTTGGCTTTCCCGAAAGCTCGCTGAGAATAACTGCCTCACCTCCTACCCGGAAGCAGATGATCTGGGCTGGAATTTGGAATACGCAGCTGCCTCTGGCGCAGAATTTCTGATTTCCTGCCGAAATGCAGAAGGATCTACGAAAAGATGGAGCTGTCAAGTTCAAGCCATTTCTAAAGGTCCGTTTGCTTGGAGAAAGCCGTCATTGGAAGAGGCTGCTGAACTGATTATCTGCCTTAAAAAGGTACTGACAGAGGAATCTTCTATAAATAAAACTATCTGGCTGGAAGAAACATGAAACTGGAATATAAAGGCTTCCGTGGCAGCTACGAAATCGACCCGGACGCCGACCTGTTTCACGGCAATGTCCTGGGGCTCTCCGGCGATGTCGTTACCTTCCAAGGGCGCTCCGAGAGTGAATTAGCCAAGGCCTTCCGCGACAGCGTCGACGACTATCTCGAATTTCGTCAAACGATCCAAACCCGCGCAAGATGAAATGAGCCTCGACGATCACATCTGGTACGCCGTCAATCAGACCCGCATTCTGGTTGAGCCGCGGCGCACCCTGGAGACCTTCGGGGCCAGCCGGGTCGATTACATCATCGCCTGCGAAGCGCTCGACTCTCCGGGCCTGGTGCGTCTGCGCGAAGGCGTGGTCACCAGCGCCCGCCCGAGGCTCCTGCTGCCCGGCATGATGGCGCAGGAACTTCTCGACGGCTTTGGCGAAGAAGCCCGCGCCTACGCCGAGTGGCTGACCCAGCACGGCGACCAGATCCAGATCCTGCAATACGGCCTCCAGATCAGCAAACAGGAAATCTGTTCGCACGAAGTCCACGAACCCCTCGAAGAAGTCCTCGGCAAACTGGTCGCCGACGCAGCGCGCCAAGGGAATCCCCGCGCCGTCATCGCCGGGGTCGACGAAGCTTGGGAAATCTCGCTGCTGAAATTCCTGCGCGGCCATGTGATGCGTTCCGCTCCAGTGAACTCGCGCGACCTGCGCGCCGCCGAAAGCGCCTGGCGCCAAGAATCGCGAGCCCAGCAGGACGCCGCACTCGAAGAGGAATTCTTCCGCGCCCGCGGCCAGCGCCAACGCCTGAGCGAACTCGGCACCAAGCTCCGCGCGCAGGGCATGTTCGAGCGCTACGAAGACCGATTTTTTGCATTATGGAAAGAGGTGAACCCATGATCCTGATTGCCGCCGCCACTCACAACAAAAAATTCGAAGAAGCCCATGCCTGGCTCTGTGACCAGCTCGGCCTGGAACCCGCCCAGCTCACCCGGCTGCTCCTCACCTTGCTGCTCTTCGCCGTCGCCTTCCTCGCCCGCCGCCTCGTCCAGTCGATCGCCAAGCGCCGCATCGGCGACCCCGCCAAACGCGCCCTGGTCAGCAAGACCGGGGAACGGGTGATCAATGTCCTCGCCCTCTTCATCGTCATCCACATCTGGTTCGGCGGCTTCTCGTCGCTGATCCAGAACATCGGCATCCTCTCCGCTGGCCTCGCCATCGCCCTGCAGGAACCCCTCACCCACCTCGCCGGTTGGCTCTTCATCACTATTCGCCAACCCTTCGTCGTCGGCGACCGCATCCAGATCGGCCAGCTCAAAGGCGACGTCATCGACCTCCGGCTCTTCCAGTTCACCCTGCTCGAAGTCGGCGAATGGGTCCACGGCGAACAGCCCACCGGACGCGTCATCCACGTCCCCAACGGCACCGTCTTCAAGCAGCCGCAATCGAACTATTCGCAAGGCAACGGCCTCCTGCACGACGAGCTGCAAGTCTGCCTCAGCTACGAATCCGACTGGCGCCGCGCCCGGGAGATCATGCTCGACATCGCCCGGCGTCACGCCAGCCAGGAAGTCCCGAAAGGCGACGACGCCGGCCGCCACGCCGACCTGATCGCCGAGCACGACCACGAAGGCCTCGCCCCTAGCGTCTGGATCGTCCCGATCGAGCGCGGCATCACCCTCACCTTGCGCTATTGCTGCCCCCTGCGCCAGCGCCGCCTCATCTGCCAGAAGATCTGGGAGGACATCCTCGCCGCCGCCGAAAAAGAACCCTTCTTCGAATTCGCCTACCCCACCACCCGCATCGTCCACCGCCGCAAGGACGATCGCAGCAACCCGGTGAGCGACAGCCAAGAAGCTGATCCCAATGAAGAGAAGTGGGAAAGGTGAGCGTGTAGGAACAGTCCCTCAACTCCCTCGTTCCCCAACTCCCCGAGCTTGAGGACAAACTTGCATAAGTCCGATCTCACTTGCCATAAATTCCGCTGCACGACCTTGTGACTGGGCATTCAAGGCGGGAGCTGATACAGATCGTAAAAATCTCTAGATTTTGATCCTCAAGGATTCTTGATTCCCCGCGCCGCTTCCGCCGCCTGGATCTTGTATTCCAGATTCTTGACTGCCGGTTGTTTGCGGAGATCGCGAAGAAGCTTGATCTGTTCCTTACGGATCAAAGTCACCAGTTCGGCAAGTTCATCGACTTCGCGCAAGGCCTTCAGACGGGCTTCATGAAGCTGACGATCAAGCAAGGCGCGGGATTCCGTCCCTTTGGCCTTAGCCAGGCGCGTGGCCAAGCTGGCGACGGGCGCTTGCTCCTCAACCAGACTCGCGAGCTTGGCATGCAGGCTGAGGAGGCGGCGGTGGCGCAAGCCGAGCTCGTCTTCGCCGCTGAGCAATTGGGCTTCGGTGCGACCCAGTTCGTCGCGCAGACGATCGAGGTTACTTTCGGTGCTCTGGAGGGCGAGGCTAAGGAAAATGCTGAGCATGGCGGTGCCGCGGGGGTTCAGGATTGGGTGTTGTCGTCGGAAGCGCTGTTCCACAGTCGGGTGTAGCGGCCGCCGGCGGCGAGAAGGTCGTCGTGACGTCCCTGCTCGACGATGCGACCTTGATCCATAACGAAGATGCAGTCGGCATCTTTCACCGTGGTCAGGCGGTGGGCAATGGCAATGATGGTGCGGCCGTCGCGATCCTGCAGCAAGGCGCGCTGCACCAGCTGCTCGGTCAAATTATCGAGAGCGCTGGTGGCCTCGTCGAGGATCAGGATGGGGGCGTTCTGCAAGAGGGCGCGGGCGATGGCGACACGCTGGCGCTGGCCACCGGAAAGCAGGGCGCCTTTGGCGCCGACCTGATAGTCGAAGCCTTCGCTTTTCTCGGCGATAAAGCCACTGACCTCGGCACGCTCGGCCGCGACGGCGATGGCGGCCTCGCTCGCTCCTTCGGCGCCATAGGCGATGTTGTAGCGCACGCTGTCGCTGAACAAGGTGGTCACCTGGTCGACAAAGCTCATCAGACGACGCAGATCGGCGAGACGCATCTGCCGCAGATCGACACCATCGATTTCGACCCGGCCTGAATCCGGATCGGCGAGTCGGGCGAGGAGGTTGACCAGAGTCGACTTGCCCGAGCCGGCTTCGCCGACGAAGGCAACAAAGCTGCCCTTGGGGATGACCAGGCTGACTTGATTGAGGACGCATTTATCGCCGTAGCTGAGGCTGACTTGATCGAGGCGAATGTCACGCTCGAAGCTAGGCTTGGCGACGGCCTGAGGGACCTCCGGGAGCTCAAAGGGCAGGTCGATGATCTCGAAGACCCGTTCAGCGGCGGCGATGCCTTTGGTGATGTTGTTGGCGATCTTCGACAGCTCCTTGATCGGTTGATAGGCCATCTGAGCGGCAAGACCGATGGGCAGGAGATCGAGAATGCTGAATTCAGGACGACTGAGAACGAGGAAGACGAGGAAGCCACCGGTGAGTCCGATGCAGACAAACTCCATCAAGGGATCCATGACCAGTTCGAGGCGGAGCGACTTCATCAGCTGCCGGAAGAAGCTCAGATTGCGATCGTCGAAGCGTTGCTGTTCAAGATTTTCGCGGCCGGCGGTCTTGACTGTGCGGATGCAAGACAGGCTTTCCTGCAGGCGCCCGCTGACCTCCGAGATGCCGTCCATAGTTTTTTTCAGTCGGCGCTTGAGGCGGATATTGACCCAGAAGATCGGCAGCAGGCAGCACGGCACAGCGACGATCAGCATCAGCATCAGCGACAGCATGTTCTCGTGGATCGCCATCCAGATGATGAAGCTGACGACAGCGATGATTTGCATCGGGCAGCGGATGAGCTGGCCGAGGTTTTCCGACACCGAGGACTGCATCATCGAGGTGTCGTTCATGGTCCGGCTCATCAGCCGTCCGACGTCCTCGCGGGCGTGCCAGCCGAGGGGCTGAGCGATAAGGCGGCCGAAGACTTCGCGGCGGAGATCGTTGACCACTTTGTTACCGACCCAGCGCAGGCTGTATTTGGTCAGGTAATCGGCGCCGCATTTCAGGCCATAGAAAAGGACCAGGAAAATGACGCCAATGAGCATCAGGATGCCGCTGGGGTGGAAGCCGGGCTTGTCGAACCGAAGGTCAAACCAATCTTCCCCGACTTTACGCAAGAGAGGATATTCTTTGTAGTAGCCTTCGACCTTGCGCAGCATATCTTCGTCCGCTGCCACAGCACGTCGGCCGATGACCTGGTCGCCGGGCTCGAGAAGGATTGTCGAAGCCGCTTTATCGCTCTTTTTAGTCAACACCGGCACCATGATCGTTTCATTGCCGCGCTTCACCTCCAATTCAAAAGCATCGGGAGTGCCGGGGCCTTTCAGAGCGCTGACGGTCACCGTGACGCCGCGGAGAACCCCGAAGATCGAGCCACCAGCAATGAGACCGCAGATGATGCCGAGAAGAAGGCGTCCACGATAGCGCAGAGCGTAGGAAAGCATGCGTTTGTAGACGCTGAATTTCCCCTGATTGACGCTCTTGCTGGCTTCGGACATGAATTCTCCACTTGCGGTCTGGCTTGAAAGGCCGCAATATAGAGCGGAACAGAAAATTCACCCGGGAGCC
>JAYTMY010000247.1:0-5485 GCA_043748535.1 Lentisphaeraceae bacterium
GTCATCTCCTGGCTCCGCCGCGACCAGTCCGGCCTGCACCCCCTGCTCGTCATCATCAACCTCGACTGCGACGCCTCGCAGGATTTCTCGCTCCGCTGCGAATCCTTTGGCGCCAGCACCGCCGTCCTGCGCGACCTGCTCGGCAAACGCCATTTCGACCTCGATGAAGATGGCGAAATCAGCGGCGTCCTCGCCCCCGGCGAAGCCCTCGCCCTCGGCAGCGCCAGCCTCGTCCACGCCTGCAACGAAGGTGCCCTCAGCGCCGCCGAAGCCCGCCTCAGCGCCATGCGCGTCCTCTACGGCGAAGGGGTCGACCTGAAACGCCTCGACTGCGACGCCGAAGGCGCCAGCCTCGCCGCCGACCCCGCGACCTGGCTGCGCCAGCACCAGCTCGCCTTCTGCCAGTGGAGCTTCCCCGGCGACCTGAAACGCCAAACCCCCTGGGCCCCCGGCGCCTGCCTCCTCCTCGCCTCGCCCTTCCGCTTCCGGGCCCAGCTCCTCGGCCGCCGCTGGGAATCGATCGAAGCCGGCGATGGCTCGCACTTCGTCGTCGTGCCTCCCCTCCCCGCCCGCCGCCAGCTCGAATTCACCCGTTTGCAGCTGGAGAACTACGAGCCCGAACAGATCGCCCGCTATGAAGCCGAACTGCTTCTCTGCGCCGACGGCGACAAGCCCTTCCGCGGCACCCTGAAAGATGCCGCGCCGATCACCGTCCTCGGCACTAACGGCCGCGGCGGCATGATGCGCATTCCCCTCCCCTGGGGCAGCCTGGTCAGCCGCTACGACGCCCTCCTCGCCTGCAACCTGTCGCCGAATCACCCCGAGAACCGCCACATCTTCTGGCGCCGCTGCCGCCTCTACGCCGCCCACCGCCACCACGTCTACGAACTCGGCCAGGCCGCCACCGAATCGGTCAGCGAAGAAGCCGGCCGCCTCAACCTGATCTTCCGCGTCCCCGCCGGTCTCGGCCGCTTCGCCCGCGTCCGCCTGCAAGCCTGGATGCTGCCCGGCAAAAACGCCACCGCCATGCGCTTCGAACGCCTCCCCGCCCGCGATGAGGCCGACCTCGCCGACGACGCCGAAATCACCCTCTTCGCCCGCCCCGACATCGAAGACCGCAACTTCCATAACGAGACCAAGGGCGGCCACGGCCTCGAATACGCTTGGGAAGAAGCCATCGCCGCCGGCGAACGCGACTTCCTCTTCTCCCCCGCCCGGGGACGCAAGCTCCGCCTCGCCTGCGACCGCGGCAGCTTCCGCCGCGAACCCGAATGGGCCTACAACCTGCACATGCCGCAAGAAGCCAGCCGCGGCCTGGCGTCGCAGTCCGACCTCTACTCCCCCGGCATCTTCGCCCTCAATTTCCGCGGCGGCGAAAACGCCACCCTCATCGGCCAGGCCCTCACCGATGTCGAACCCGAACTGATCGACCCCGCCAGCATCCTGCCGCCGCCGCCGATCGCCAAGAACGATCTCGAATCGGTCCTTCGCGCCGCCACCAGCGCCTACGTGGTCAAACGCGGCGACCTGAAAACCGTCATCGCCGGCTACCCCTGGTTCCTCGACTGGGGACGCGACACCCTGATCTGCTGCCGCGGCCTCGTCGCCGCCGGCCTGCTTGAGGAAGTCCGCGCCATCCTCTTGCAATTCGCCCGCTTCGAAAAAGACGGCACCCTGCCCAACATGATCAGCGGCGACGACGCATCCAACCGCGACACCTCCGATGCCCCCCTCTGGCTCGCCGTGGCCGCCAGCGACTACGCCAAAGCCACCGGCTCCGACGCCATCTTCAGCGAAGATTGCGGCGGCCGCAAATTCCTCGAGGTCCTCCGCTCCATCGCCGACAACTACCTGAGCGGCACCCCCAACGGCATCCGCGTCGACTCCGCCACCGCCCTCGTCTACTCGCCCTCGCACTTCACCTGGATGGACACCAACCACCCCGCCGGCACCCCGCGCGAAGGTTATCCCATCGAGATCCAGGCCCTCTGGTACGCCACTCTCGACACCCTCGCCTCGCGCGACGACAGCAGCCGCTGGCGTCCCTTGGCCGACAAGGTGCGCGCCTCGGTCCTGCAGCTCTACTGGCAGGCCGATCTCGGCCATTTCAGCGACTGCCTGCACACCCAGGGCCGCCAGCCCGCCGACTTCGCCCGTGCCGACGACGCCCTGCGCTGCAACCAGCTCTTCGCCATCACCCTCGGCCTCGTCCCTGCCGACGACCCCAAGGCCCGCGCCATCGTCGCCGCCTGCGAGCGCCTGCTCGTGCCCGGCGCCATCCGCACCCTCGCCGACCAGCCCGTGCGCTTCGCCCTGCCGGTCTACGGCAATCAAGGCCAGCTCCTCAACGACCCCCGCGCCCCCTTCTGGCCGAGCTACGAAGGCGATGAAGACACCCGTCGCAAACCCGCCTATCACAACGGCACCGCCTGGACCTGGCCCTTCCCCTCCTGGTGCGAAGCCCTCGCCCTCACCGAAGGTCACCGCGGCCGCGCCATCGCCCGCTCCCTCCTCGGCAGCGTCCGCGTCCTCCTCGACTCCGGCTGCCTCGGCCAGCTCCCCGAGATCATCGACGGCGCCGCCCCCCACCGCGCCCGCGGCTGCGACGCCCAAGCCTGGTCGGTCACCGAATCGCTCAGAGTACTGAGGATTTTGAAGGAGAAGAAGTGATTCTCATCCTCGATGGTTTGTAGCCCCGGATTTATCCGGCTTTGTTCGCGCTGGCCAGGAACTCACTGGCTGAAGCGGAGGCTACAAACTGACTTGACCTAAGAATGGGCCTCATTGACCAGGGGTCAATGAGGTCAATCTTATCCGCGTCTTCTCCATTAAGCACTTGCATCACCAAACTGAGAATTGAACGATGAAATTCCTCCATTGGCTCCGTCAGCATCCTTGGAAAACCTGCCTCCTAGTTTTTCTCGGGGTTTTCACATGGTTGATCTATCAGTGGTGTTTTTGGGATATATCTCCTGTCCCGACACCGAGTGAATTAGAAGTGCGGTCGCCGCAAGTGCCGGCAGAAAAAAATGCCTACACCGTGCTGATGAAGCATCAAACTTGGTTGAATAGCCATCGTTGGCTAGAAAGGCTGAAGGCGGACGAGATTCCAGACAGTAAAAAAGTTGATCAATGGAGTGCTACTTTAGAGGCTATCCATGAAGATTTGAAATCATGCACAAGTTATGTCTCGCCGTCTTTTGTGTCGCCAGATCCAGATAGGCCGTATTTATCGGACTTCAGGAAATACTTCACTATTTGTGAGCATCATATAAATAATCACATTGAAAATAATCAGGTGGAATCTGCTTATGAAGAGTTGAAAGGATTAATTAAGCTTTTATGCCTATGCCAAGAGCCGCAGAGTTTCATTGAGGGGCTCATGCTTATTTCATGTCAGAAGACGATTCTTAAAAATGAGATCGTTTTAGACGAGAAATTGAACTCAATACAAAGGCAGTCTATCCGCCAAGAATGGTTGAAAATTCCGAATCCATCAAAATGGTGGCGCAATGGCCTTGCGGCTGAGTGTCTTGAATTCAATGCCATTGCCAAAGATGTCCGAGAAGGCAAATTCGTCAAGGGATTTGCAGGACAAAGTATTTTCATTCGTCCACTGATCAAGCCCGAACTTCTCAAGAAAAAACATCAAGAATTTATTTTGAGTTTAATTCCGTTGTCAAGCTCGCCATTTAATCAAGAAATTGAAGATGGAGCTGGCGAATGGATCGAGAATCTAAAAGAGGAAATCAGGCGAAATAAATCAAAAGAAAGTATTAATAACATCGTTTTAGTTATGTACCTGCCAGCAATAGCACCGGCGAGCCGGAGGTACTTCTTTGCGAAAAGTGCACTCGTATTGACCCAGACCCGGAGTGCCTGCCTCGACTACCTTGACCTCCACGGGCAAGCACCGCCTGACTTAATAAGCCTCGTCAAAGCAGGTCTTCTCCCCTCATTGCCAATGGATCCGTGGGACGGACAAACCCTGCGCTACGATGCCAAACGAGGGCTGCTTTGGTCGGTTGGCGACAACCTTACGGATGAACAAGGGAAGTCCAGCAACAAGTCAGCCACCTGTTTCGGCCGGGAAGTCCCTGACCTCTACGCCCAGATTTATAGTGGCGACACAGTGCTGCCCATTCATCTGAAAAAAATCATCCCTCTTGAACGCCGTCCCTTGCTGCAAACTCCCTCCTTCCTCAAGGACGCGGCGACAGAATTCCAGCGGCAAAATCATGATCAAGTCACGGATAAAATCGAAGCGGAATTCAATAAAATCGATTCACCGTTGCGGCTTCGGGGTCTCTTTTGGACAGTTATGCAGGAGCGGGCTAAACCCGGAGCCTCTGAATTCTACAATGAAGTCGAGATTCCCAATCTCATCCTCAATCGCCTGGCTGCCATCAAAACCGATGAAGCCCTTAAGGTTCTCGTCGACCTCTGGGCCGATCCTGAAGCGCACTGGGACGCCGGCCCAAGTGAACTCGCCTGCGATACCGTCCTGAGCTGCGGCAAGGCCGTCCTGCCTTTGCTCGAGGCGAAGCGCCCGGGACCTGATCCCGAGCGCATCGAACACCTGATTAAACTCATCCAAAGCGGCGCGACAACAGCACTTTAAATCGAAGCTCCTTGTCCCAGTAGGCCAAGCGACGAGCTGCACTCTGGAGCGCGGCAGTCCGCGTAGCGACTGCGGCCCCTCAATGTCCGGCATTCACTCCTCGTCGTGATCCTATTTCTCTGGAGAACGACGCGCCCTTCTCCGTTGTCGCCCCGGACATTCCAGCCGCAGTCGCTGCGCGGACTGCCGCGCTCCGGGCTTATGAGCTCTCCACTGGGCTCGTCGGCATCCTGCCGGCTGTGCTGCTGATGTTTCCCAGTATGGTAGACACGGAGCCCCGAGGTGTGCAATGCCGTTGGCGTCCGAAAGGACGATAAAGTTCGTTAGTTCGTTTGGTTTTGGATTTTGGCCTTTTGCCGCCCCGAAGGGGCGACATGACCTCAGCCCGGGGTGGAGCCGAGGAACGAGACGCAGACCCGGGTGAAGAAAAAATGAGCTTCGAGCCCCAGCTGGGCGACCCGAAAACCCGGGTCGAATTCAAGTTCGGATTGTCCGTCCATGCCGAAGATTCAACCTAGAAACCGCTGTTGAACTGGTTTGAGCTCAGGCACTGTTGACTCCAAAGGAGTCGCGGATTTTAGCCCAGGGTTGAGACGCATCGGCGACACCCTGGGACAGAGAGAGTTATAAAGATCGACCCCAAGGGGGTCACGGAGCTCCGGCTGCTGCTGCGGTTTTTAGGTTCAAGCCGCCCTTTCAGGGCTCGGATCGATAGGCCTGAAACCTGGGGTTGCGCCTCGTCCCTCGGCTCCACCCCAGGCTAAGATAGGGGTAGAGATGCCCTCGCGGGCACCCCTCCCTCAGAACCGTGCAGGCGGTTTTCCCGCACACGGCTCGCCAGTTAACGCTTTCCCCGAAGGGACT
>JAYTMY010000248.1:0-46937 GCA_043748535.1 Lentisphaeraceae bacterium
CACAAGCGACTGCTGGAGATTGTCGATGAGATGACTATCCTTCACATGGAACTTCTCAAGGCTAATGCGGTCGACCCGGAGAACTCGTGACTCTCGAGACCCAATGACTATCATTATTCGTAGAGATTGATCAGTCTGATATGTGGAAATAATTCACGTACCCGGATACTCATGGCGGCGTGATGACGGTCCGACGAGATTAGCAGGGGGAGGTCATTTTGCAGTTCGGCCAAGGGCTGAGGTGCGAGTGAGAAATGCTCAGGCTTGCCCTTTGGTTGATCGTCCAGAACTTGGACGGTGCGTGGGCCTAGGCGACCGGCAATGGCTCGGGCGAGTTTGGCGGTGTGTGAGCCGGCACCGCAGATGGCGATGGCGGGGCTGGCTTCAAGACTGGCTCAGACTTGGAGGAGGAGGGCATTGCATCAGGTGGATGCTGTTGAAACTCGCCTGCTGCTCGGCATAATGTTCTGCAATCGCCGGCTGAATCAGTTTCGGGAAGCGATCACCGACGTGGATGCGGGCGTTGACCAGGGAGTCGACCTCGCCGTGGATGCGATAGATGGCTAAGGGGAGGGGGGACGGCGAGGAAGCGACTGTGTAAAATGGCGCAGGCGATCAGATCGGATTCGGCGCGGTTGCTGATGTTTTCGGGGAGCGGGCAAGGGTCACGCCGTAATTCGATAGGAGTTGTTGATCGAGCAGAACGGCGTGGCGGCTGAGATCGCCGGCGATCAAATGGCCACCATAAAGACCGAGGAGCGGCCGCGATCATCGTGCAGTTCCATGAGATGCTGAACCACGCCGAATCCTTGTCCGGCGGCATCGCGCCAACGGGCGAGCGTGTTGAGCTTGTGTGGTAGCATCAGATCGTCACTGTCGAGGAAGATGATGGAATCGCCGTTGGCCTCGGCGATGGCGGAGTTGATGGTGGCGGCCTGGCCGCGGTTCCGTCCGTGCGCAATCACCCGCAGTCGCGTCGGGTGTTCGGCTTGATAGCGCCGTAAGATCGCCAGAGAATCATCGCGGGAGCCGTCATCGACGGCGATAATGATGAGGTGAGAATCCGGCTTCAATATACGACGAAGCCGAGGCCTTTCACAAGGCGGGGAAAGGCCTCGGAGGGCAGAGAAAAAGCAAGGCGAGTCATGACCGCAGAGGGCAGAGAAAAAGCAAGGCGAGTCATGACCGCAGAGGTATCCGGCCCAGTGTCAGTAATCATGCCATCGCTAGCGAGCTCCGGTCAATGCGAGCGGGCGATATCGACCAAGGAATTTAAGAAAGCCTGCTGGGAGCCGAGATGCGGGGCCAGTTCGAGTTCCAGTTCGGGGAAGCGTTGACGGCAGAGTGCGACTTGCGCCGGAATATCTTCCAAGGCATGGCGACCAGCGAGGATAAAGAGGGGCAGAATGCGGATCTGGCGTTCCCCCGCAGCGGCGAGCTCGGTGATGCGTTCTTCCAAGGTCGGATGTTGCAGTTCCATGTAGGCGGTGGCAACGGCGACATTACTGCTTTTGGCCAGCTGTATAGCCAGCTGGTTGAGTTCGGTGCTGGTGGCGCTGACGCGGCTACCGTGAACCATCAGAATAAGAGTCATGAATCTGGGCCTTGGGGTTTAAGAGGAGCAGGAGAGTTCTGAGCAGGCCTGGCTGGGGCCGGGTGGCAAGGAATAGGCTTCTGCACCGGGGATGGCGATGAAGGGATTCTGGCTGCGGTGGAGTAGAGCCTGGACGGGGCGGAAATCACCTGAGGTGGCGGCGTCGATGGCTTCTTGGAGAATCCAGGAACGCGGCAGGTAAAGGGGGTTGATGGCGTCGAGACGCGAGTTCAGGGACTCGTCATCATCGCCGCTTTCCGCCAGGCCTTGGCGCCAGTCTTGCCACCAGGCTTCCAAGGCGATGGGATCGGCAATTTGGTGTTGTAGCTGGGCATCGGGGGATTTGGATGACTGCGACAGCCGGCGGAAGCAGAAGTGGAAATCGGCGCGATTTTGTGCCAGCAGGGACAGCCAAGCCTGGGCCAGCGAGGTGCTGAGTGCGGAAGGGCGACGGAAGCCGAGGCGGGCGGCGAAGCGTTCTTCCCAAGCGAGCTGATAGAGTCGGGCATAGTCTTCCAAGGCGGCGATGGCCTCGTCTTTGGCCAAAACCGGAAGTAATGCGGCGGCGAGACACTTGAGATTCCAAAAGCCAATCGCAGGCTGGTTGGAGAAGCGGTAACGACCTTGCGGGTCGGAGTGATTCGGGCAGGCTTCGGGATCGTAAGCATCAACAAAGGCGTAGGGGCCGAAGTCGAAACTTTCGCCGAGGATCGACATGTTGTCGGTGTTCATGACGCCGTGGACAAAGCCGACGGATTGCCAGCCGGCGATCATTTGCGCGGTGCTGGCGACGGCGGCGCGGAAGAAGTGGGCGGCGCCTTCGGCCAGGCTTAAGTCTCGGGTGTCGGGGAAATGCCGCTCGAGAACATGTCGCAGCAGGCGATCACGTTGTTCCGGCATTTGGTTGTGGGCGAAATATTCAAAACTGCCGAAGCGGATATGGGTGCGGGCGAGGCGGAGCATCATGGCTCCGGGCTCGACACTTTCGCGCTGCACTTCTTGTGCGGAAAGCGCAAAGGCCAGGCCGCGGGTCGACGGGATGCCGAGGGCAAACAAGGCTTCGCCGCCGATGAATTCGCGCAGGGTCGAACGCAGTACGGCACGGCCGTCGCCCATCCGCGACCACGGCGTCAAACCGGCTCCCTTGAGGTGGAGATCATAAGGTCTGCCGTCGCTTCCCGTCAGTTCACCGAGGAGGAGGCCGCGGCCGTCGCCAAGGCGCCAGGACCAGCCGCCGAACTGGTGTCCGGCATAGACTTGGGCGAAGGGCTGGGAGGAGGCCGGGAGCCACGCACCTGCGCTAAACCGAGCCATTTCCGGCCGCGAGGCTTGCGTCGGGTCGAGACCAATCAGGCGGGCGACCGCGTCATTGAAGGCGACGAGTCTGGCGTCCTCATAGCCGTCGGGGTCGAGTCGGCTGCCGAATTCGGCGCCGAGAGAGGCGTAGTGACTGGTGAAGGGGAGGCTTTCGAGTGGGTGCATAGGGTTTCCGGAAAGCCCCAAATCTACGCCGTTCGCGCCAGAGGCAAGGGGTTTTGGTGGCGCAATAAAAGAAAAGCGGCGGACCTGGGGTCCGCCGCGGATAGTGAATCCCAAAAGGCGCTCAGCCGAGGATGCCGCCGTCGGTATTGAGGAAGATGCCGCGCAGGTTCATGCCCAGCTGTTCCTTGTTGTTGGCGGTTTCCAAGGCGGCCTGTTCGGTGATGGTGCCTTCGTTGACCATCTGCAGGAGGCGCTGGTCGAAGGTGAACATACCCGCTTCTTTACCGGCAGCGATGGCGTTGCTGAGCTTGTCGATCTTGTCGTCGAGGATCAGCTTGCGGATGGTGCCGGTCTGGACCAGGACTTCGTTGCAGGGCGCCACGCCCTTGCCCGAGGCACGGGGTACAAGGCGCTGACAAACGATGGCTTTGATGTTTTCCGCCAAAGATTTGCGAACCGCATCGCGCTCTTCATGCGGGTACATGTCGAGAAGGCGGCTGACCGATTGGCCGGCGTTCGAGGTGTGCAAGGTACCGAGGACCAAGTGACCGGTATCCGCCGCCTGGACGGCGGATTCGAGCGAGGTGCGGTCGCGGATCTCACCGACGACGATGACATCGGGGTCTTGACGCAGCGCGTGTTTCAAGGCGGAGGCGAAGGAGACGACATCGATGCCTACTTCGCGTTGTTCGATGACGCAATTCTTGTCGACAAAGTTGTATTCGATCGGGTCTTCGATGGTGATGATATGGCGGTTCATGGTGGTATTCATAAATTCCAACATGCAGGCCATGGTGGTCGATTTACCGGAGCCGGTGGCACCGGTGACGAGGACGAGGCCACGCTCATAGGCGGCGATATTCAGGATGATTTCCGGCAGACCCAGGGCTTGGATTGGCGGTACGGTGGATTTGACGTGACGGAAGCACATACACATCAGGCCGCGTTGACGGTGCAAATTGGCGCGGAAACGGCCGACTCCGGTTTCCTCGAAGGCGAAGTCGGCGTCTCCAATTTCTTCGTATTTGGCAAGAATTTTTTCACTGGCGATCTGGAGGATGCAGTGGGTCAGGAAGGCCTTGTCCGGGATGAAGGAGGCATCCATCTCGTAAAGCTCGCCGTGAATCCGCAGGGCGACCGGCGAACCTTCGCGGATGTGCCAGTCGGAGGCGTTTTCCTGAACGCCGGAGAGGAGGATGGGATTGAGGTTGGAAGTGACGGCAGGCATGTTCTGACTCCTCTTGGCGTTAGGGACTGGGCAAGGCGCTGAGACATTATAGCTTGAACTTGACAAGAAAAGGAAGGGCTGATGTTGCGATTCCTGCAAATCCTCATGTTGATGCTTCTCGGCTCCTGCGCCAGTCAGGCGGCTTTGCTGTCTCGCCCCAAGCCCTCGCCGCTGCCGGCGGCGGACACTTGTCGCCTCATCCTTTGCCGCAATCTCGACTATCCCTGGCCTTGGGATTCCCTGCAACCTTGGGCGGCGACGCAGGAGATTCTGCTCGACAGTGCGACGCAATCCTGGGCGATCCCGACAGGCCAAGTGCAACGCCTCGACGGCGATCCGAGTGGCTGCCTGGCGCTGATCGAGGGCTATGACGGCCCGCTGCTGCTGGCCATCACGGGTCACGTTTTGACGGATGGTCAACTGCTTTTACCTGATCGCCGCAGATTGTCCTTGCAGCCATTGATCGCGCAACTGGAGCAGCGTCGGGGGACTACCTGGCTGATCCTCGACACCTGCCATGCGGGATTTCTCTCTCCGGCCGCCGGCTCTTCCTTGCGCATTCTCAGTGTTTGTGGGTCTGCCGAGTTGAGTCGCGAAATCCGCCTCTCCGCCGCACGTCTGCCGAGTTTGCGCCGTGATTTCGCTCTTGGGCGGCAATGGATTGAGCAGCACCAGGGCAGCTCCTCGGTGTCGCCACTGGGTTTGCTCATCGCGGAAAGGGAAGCTCGTGGCTGGCCCCAGGGAGATCTCGACGCCAAGCTCAGTGCCATCCTTGAGGAAGGCCGCCGTCTCAATTCCCTGCCGGGTTTTGGCAATCAGACCTTTGATCTCCGCGGAATCCCCAATTCACCCACTGGACGCTGAAGTTTCGCGGCGTATTCTTCCTCCGCTTCACTCGTCAGGGCGAAGCCCAACTGCGCAGGTGGTGAAATGGCAGACACGGCGGTCTTAGAAGCCGCTGCCGAAAGGCGTAGGGGTTCAAGTCCCCTCTTGCGTACCAGATTTAAAATCAACGGCTTGCATCGAAAGATGCAAGCTGATTTTTGGCTCTTTGTAGCGGCCTGTTCGGCTGCGACACCCGCGGGCTGACGGAGGGATCAAATTGCGTCCTCGCAATTGAAGTTTGGCTTTGGAATTCTAGACTCGGAAAAACTCTGGAGAACTCCCTCATGGCATCTCTTCCCTTCACCAAAATGCACGGCTGCGGCAATGACTTTGTCGTCCTCGACTGCCTGATTGCGGTTCCCGCAGACAGGGACGCCCTCGCCAGCAAGCTCCTCGACCGGCGCTTCGGCATCGGCGGCGATCAGCTGGTCAGCATCGGTCCGGGCGACGCCGAGTCGGACTTCTCTATGACCATTCACAATGCCGATGGCTCGCTGGTTGAGACCTGCGGCAACGCCTTGCGCTGCGTCGCGCTCTGGGCGCAACGTCGGCATCTGGCGACGGAAGGCACGGCCTTGCGCATCCGCACCGGCGCGGGCATCGCCATTGCCGAGATTCGCGGTGATCTGGTCCGTATCTCGATGGGCGCCCCGAGCCTCCTGCCGCAAGCCATTGGCCTCAGCGTCGACGCCCCCTTGGTCAAGAGCCGCCGCGCCTTCACTGCGGATTACGCGCCGGAAATCACCTGCGTGTCGATGGGAAACCCCCACTGCGTCATCGTGGTGGACGACACCGCCTCAGCCCCGGTGACCAGCTTGGGGCCTGTTTTGGAGTGCGATCCGCTGTTTCAACGCCGCACTAATGTCGAATTTATTCAATCGCTCGCCCCTGATCGCATCCGGATGCGCGTCTGGGAGCGCGGTTCGGGCGAGACTCTGGCCTGCGGCTCAGGCGCCTGCGCTTCTGCGGTTGCCGCACAACTCCTCGGCCTGGTCGGGCCGTCCTGCACGGTCGAACAGCCCGGCGGCGAGCTCTTGATCGAATGGGACGGCAAACTCGACTCGCCGGTGATGATGAGTGGCCCCGGGACCTTTGTCTTCGACGGCGTCTGGCATTTGGATTGAACAACAGTTCGTTCACCACAGAGACACAGAGAGCACAGAGAAAAACCAATGAAATGGCTAACTCTGTGTCCTCTGTGCCTCTGTGGTAAATCCGATGGGGCCTTTCTTCACCAGTTTATGAACTTGCCCGCGAGATAGAGGCAGGGCCAGAGGTAGAGCCAGCAGGGGAACAGATAAATCGCCAGGGTCAGATATCGCAGCAGCCATGGCTCGCGTCGACACTGGAGCCAGATCAATGAACCTAGGACGAGTGCTGCATAAAAAACGGCCAACCAAGCGTGCCCGTGGAGAAAATCGACCAGAGCCATCTTGCGCTCAACGGCGTCGTCCATGATCACAAACTGGCGATGCGCCAGCTCCATGTGAGTCCAGGCGGCCAGGTGCACTCCCAGCGTCAGACTCAGCCCGCCGATGGCTAGCAGATACACCGTCAAGTCATGTTTCACGATCTTCTCAGTCGGCGACATCAGGACGGCCCTCCGGTCTTTGATCCAAGTCTAATGCGGCTCGCCGGTCCATACAAGAGAGCTCGGGGAAACGGCATCCTGGAGAACTGGCATACCGACTGCGTTTGTCAGTTCCTAAATGCGAGTACCCAGCTTATGATCGTCCGCCGCTACCGGGGCAAAAGCCTTGAATCTTTGCGAGAAACCGTGCAGCGCGAGCTCGGCGAAGGCGCCGTCATCGTCTCCTCCCGCAAGCTCGTGACGGAAGGCCTGATGGGGAAAATCGCCGGTGCCGAGTTCGAGGTCGTCGCGGCTCTTGATGACGCCTCCGCCGAAGAGCTCGACGACAGCCGCCAGGAAGCCTTGGTCGAAAAAGTCGCCGGCGCGGTGAAGCCGCAGGT
The DNA here is from genome assembly GCA_043748535.1 of Lentisphaeraceae bacterium. Classification (GTDB taxonomy): domain Bacteria; phylum Verrucomicrobiota; class Lentisphaeria; order Lentisphaerales; family Lentisphaeraceae; genus CAMCSH01. The sequence continues at coordinate 7,161 of JAYTMY010000248.1, forward strand.
GATGTCGATCCGCCGCGAAATCAAAATGCAGGACGACAAACTGGTCGACCTGGAAGAAAAGATGGCGACGATGTGCGACCAACTCAGCCGCATCGAAAAGCGCAGCCAGCAAGCGCCCGCTCCGATGATCACCATCAGCAGTGGCAGCGAGGCCAAGGGCCCTTTCTCGCATCTGCCGGCGGAATGGCGCGAGGCTATAGTGGCTACCGCCCGGCTTCCCGGCGCCGGCCCGACACAACTTCTCGACAGCCTTGCCGGACAGCTCTCCGCCGCCGATGGCATCCTCTTCCGCCGCAACAGCGGTGAAGGCCCTGACGTCTTTGCCTTGGTCGGTCCGACCGGCGTCGGCAAGACCACCACCTTGGCCAAACTCGCTGCCTTTGCCACCCTCCGTCGCAAACTCAGCTGCGCCCTCATCACCCTCGACACCTTCCGCGTCGGCGGGGCCGATCAGCTGCGCGAATATGCCCGTCTCCTCGGCGCCGATTTCTCGGTGGTGTTCAGCGGTGACGAACTCCGTCGCCAACTCGATCGCGTGAAAGATCGCGATGTCGTCTTCATCGACACCCAGGGTCGCGCCAGCCGCGATCGCGCCGGGGTCGACACCGTTTGTAAGATCCTGGCCACCGCACCCGAATGCACGCCGATACTCACTCTGCCCGCCAATATCCGTGCCAGTGACGCCCGCGAAGTCCTCAAGGCTTGGGGGCGCCTCGATCCCGCTTGTCTCATTCTCACCAAGGCGGACGAGTCGGGCTGCTGCGATGGCTTGCCTGGGCTCCTTCAGCAAGCCGCCATTCCGGTGGTTTACATCACTCACGGCCAACGCGTCCCCGAAGATCTCCAGCCTGCCAAGGCGGAAAGCCTCGCGGCGATGATCTGCCCGGAACTGGCTCCCAACCCCTTTTTGCCTGTGGAGAATCCTGAATGAGCTACCCGAATCAAGATCAAGCAGCGTCGCTGCGCGCCAAAGCCGCGCCGAACGGCTACCACAAGGCGCTGCGCTGCATCGCCGTCGCCTCGGGCAAAGGCGGGGTCGGCAAGACCTTCTTCTCGGTCAACCTCGCCATCTGCCTCGCCAGACTCGGCTCCCGCACCCTGTTGGTCGACTGCGACCTCGGGCTCGGCAACGTCGATCTCCTCCTCGGCGCATCACCGAAACTGACGCTCCGCGATGCCATTCTTGAACGCCGTCCGCTGAAAGAAGTGGTGGCGACCTCGCCTCACGGCGTCGATTTCCTCGCCGCCGCCTCGGGCGAACGCGATATGGCCGACCTCGGCGGACTCCGTCTGCAAGCTTTCATGGACGAATTGCTCGCCTTCGCTTCATCCTACGACAGCGTCATCCTCGACTGCGGCGCCGGCATTTCCCACTCCGTCACCTCGTTCATCGCTGCTGCGCCCCAGACCGTCGTCGTCATGGCGCCCGAGCCGACCTCGATCATGGATGGTTACGCATTGGTCAAAACTGTCCATCAAGACATGCTGGCGCGCAAGCTCGGCGTGGTCATCAACATGGCGGAAAGTGAGTCGCAGGCGCAAGCGCTGCACCGCCAGATCACCCGTGCCTCCGAGAGCTTCCTCGCCGCGCCGCCGGAATTGCTCGGCGCCATCCCGCGCAGCGATCTGGTGCGGCGCGCCGTCTTGACTCGTACCCCTTTGGTCATCGGCGCTCCCGATTCCGACCCGGCCCTGGCTTTGCGCCGCATCGCGCAGCGTCTTCTCGCGACCGGGGGCACCGGTGAGATCGATACCAAAGCCCTCGCCGCCGGACTTGCCGGCATGGGTCGCTGACCATGTACTGGCAGGAAATCCGCCGCATTTCGCTGGCCATCGGGCTGCTTGTCGCCACGGCCGTGCTGATCTGGAATATCAACCAGGAGCGTCGCCTGCCGCACATCGTCTTTGTCTGCCTGATCAGCTTCTTCGCCAGCTCCCTGATTATCCTCCTCGCCCTGCGTTATGTCGGCAAGGTGCTGCAGGATTACCTCAATGAGCAGCAGCTGCAAGCGGCTGCAGAGGACAAGCGTCGCTTGGAAGAGGAGCAGCGCAAAGCCGAGGACGCCCTTGCCAAAGTCAAAAGCGAAGAGTCGACACGCAAGGATAAGCTGATGGTCGATGCCAAGGCTGCGATCGACAAGAAGAGCAAGAAGTAAAGCTCTTGTGCTTCGCCGTCGATCCCGATGCTTGCTTAGAATCACGCCACGCAAAAGCGGCTCCTTGCGGAGCCGCTTTTGTGTCGCTAAGCGAAGGATTAGCCTTCGTAGCCGCCACGACCGTAGCCGCCGCCGCTGCGACCGCCACCACCGTAGCCGCCGCCACCGCCGCCGCCGTAGCCGCCGCGATCACCGCCGCCGCCGTAGCCGCCGCCGCTGCGACCGCCGCCGCCGCCGTAGCCGCCGCCGCGATCGCCGCCGCCGTAGCCGCCGCGATCACCGCCGCCGCCGTAGCCGCCGCCACCGCCGCTACGTCCGCCGCCGAAGCCGCCGGGACGAGGACCGCGGGATTCGCCTTCAGGACGAGCCTCGGAAGCGTTGACGCGGATTTGACGACCGTCAACCACGGCGCCGTTCATTTTTTCGATGGCTTCTTTGGCCGATTCTTCGTTGGTGAAGGCGACGAAGCCGAAACCACGCGAACGACCGGTTTCACGGTCGGTGATGACTTTGGCTTCGGTGATTTCGCCGAAGGCGCCGAAAGCTTGGCGAAGTGAATCTTCAGTGGTACCCCAGCTGAGGCCGCCGACAAACAATTTAGTGGACATGATGATGATCTCCAGTTCTTCTCGTATTCATTTTCTCTCGCGATGGCCTCAAGCACGTCCAGCAGTATGCAGTCGGTTCGGGTCTCGCTCATTGCCGGGTCTGATCACGGTGATCAGGCACAACGCCGGGAAATTAGAGCCATGCCGCCAGAGTTCAAGCGATTTTAAGCTTGTTCTTGCTTGGCGCCTTAAAAGACCCTTCCTTGGCCAGCGGAAAGGCCGGAATGAGAGCGGAAATGACTCCGCTGCCGCGAGCTGCATAAGGCCGGATTGGATCGCAGAATTCACCAAGTTCCAGCCAAATTCACCGGAAATTCACCGAGCGATGAAAAGTTCTTTCCATCCCAGAAAGGAGGAAATTCATGTCAATCACCCCCCAGATCAAGCTCATGTTTCGACTGCAATTGCAGGCAGCCTCCTTTGGTGTTTTCCTCGTCACTCTATGTCTGATCAGCCACTCATGGAAAGGGGCTTGCGGGATGAGCCGAATGGACTGGCTCTTTATCGCGGCCGGGCTGTATCAAGTGCGTCTTTTTAAGCGCGGTACGGAGAGCCGCAGCGAAGCGGCGCAGATCCTGCTTTTTCACGCCTTGGCGATGGCCATGGAGATCTTTAAAGTCCGGCACGGCTGCTGGGTTTATCCGGAAGCGGGGATGCTGTCGATTGCCGGCGTCCCCCTGTTCACCGGCTTCATGTATAGCGCTGTCGGCAGCTGGCTGTGCCGCACTTGGCGACTGCATCGGATCGCCTTCGTGGCGCTGCCGCACCGTGGACTTCTCCTCGTCCTTGGCTTTCTCGCCTATGGCAATTTCATCCTCCAGCATTTTGGCCGCGACTGCCGTTGGCTCATTCTCGGGCTGGGCATCGTGGTGCTTTTCCCCGTCTATCTCCGCTGCGGCGACAGCTCCTCCCGACTGCCTCTCATCCCCATCCTCCTGGTCGCCGCCGTGCTGATCTGGCTGGCCGAAAATCTCTGCACCCTTGCCGGCGTCTGGTTTTATCCCTCCCAGCTGGGCGCTTGGCAAGCCGTTTCGCTCACCAAGATCCCCGCCTGGTTCCTGCTGCTTCTTCTCACCTTTGCCCTCAGTGTCGTTCATCACAAACCCCGGAGTCCCTTATGAAATTCGATTGGAAAAATTCCCCCGGCCTCAAGATCCTCATCATCGGCCTGCTGATGCTGGTCCTCAGTCTACCCAGCAGTCTCATCGTCCGCCTCATCGAAGAACGCCAGGCCCGCCAGACCGAGACGATGCACGACATCAGCTCGACCTGGGGTGGCGAACAGAAATTGGTCGGACCGCTGCTCATCATTCCCTACGAAGTCAACGGTCAAAGCGCTAGCCTCAAGGTTCTGCCGGAAGACTGGACGATGACAGGAGAATTGCTCCCCGAAATCCGCCATCGCGGTCTTTTCAGTACGGTGGTTTATGATGCCGGCTTGAACTTGAGCGGCCGCTTCCTCCTGCCCGGCAAGGCCGAGTCTTGCCTGCCTGCCGAGGCGAAGCTGAAACTCGATCAGGCTCTCCTCGTCGTCGCGGTCAGTCAACAGCGCAGCCTCGCCGGACCCATCGCGGTTAAAATCGATGGCAAGGATTTGCCTCTCCGTCCCGGCTTGCCGGCGCAAGTCAAGAGCAAAGATTTCGAGGGTTTCCATGTCCGTCTCGGTCCCGATCTCAAGCCCGATTTCAGCTTTGTCATCGACTGCCGTTTGCACGGTAGCGGCAGCTTTGACTTCTTGCCTTCCGGACGCCACAGCGAGATCGAGCTGACTTCGCCTTGGACTTCACCGAGTTATCACGGCGCTTTCTCGTCTAAGCATGAAGAGACCGCCAACGGTTTCAAAGCACACTGGTCGGTTCAGGATTTGCAACGCGGCTTGGTGCAAAATTGGCTCGAAGACAAGCTCATCCCGGGCGCCGAATTCTGTGGTGTCGATTTGTATCAGAGCAACGACGTCTATCAACGCATTTGGCGGATGAGCCGCTACGCCTTGATGTTCCTCTGTTTCACCTTCGCCGGCGTCTTCATTCTCGAACGGGTCAAAGGCGTGCGGGTCCATCCTCTGCAATATCTCCTGGTCGGCTTCGCCGCCTTGTTGTTTAACGTCCTCTTGCTTGCCTTTGCCGAGCACCTCGGTTTTAACCCGGCCTATCTCGCCGCCGCCAGCTTGATCTGCCTGCTCGCCGGGGCCTATTCCGCCGCGGTGTTCCGCAGCCGTGGTATCGGCATCACCCAAAGCGGCATCCTGGCCGGACTCTACGCCTTTCTCTACGGCACCCTGCAACTGGAAGATTACGCCCTGCTGATGGGCTCCCTCGGCCTCTTCCTCGTGCTCTCCATCGTCATGTTTGTCACCCGCGGACTGAACCGGGAAGTGCCGGAAGAAGAATGTCTTTAAGGCGCAGCAATGACTTCGCGGGGGCTGACGGCCAAGAGTCAGCTCCCGTGCTATAATTTCGAAGCAGGAACTCGGAATAGCACCATGAACGACAGCTACCAACGCCACGGCATCTTCTGCGACTCCCGCAAATGTCCACGTCATCACCAGGCGATGGAAATCGCGACGGACAACAACTCGGCCGAGTTCGTCTCAAGCATCTTGCAATGGTGGTGGCAAAGCTGAAGTCGGGAAAGGGTCTGGGAAAACCCGGCGTTACGGGTTGTCTCAGCAGGAGCGCAGCGACGCCCAAATGGGGTTTTGGGTCGCGACCCCAAGCGGGGTCCGGGGCGGCAGCCCTGGGTTTCTGTTGCTCGAGTTGGTTCCTATTGCCAAGAATGACGCGTCCATGCGCCTTTCCGATGCGCATCCGGTGCTAGATTCGCGGCCAAAGCCCAACCCTTCGGAATCCTCCCATGAGCCAGTCCTTCGTCCATCTCCGCGTCCACTCCGACTACTCGATGCTGCAGGCCGCCTGCAATGTCAAAAAACTGGTCGAGAAGGCGAAGGAACAGGGCTACACCGCCCTAGCGCTCACCGACTACGGCAACCTCTGCGGCGGCTTTGAATTCTACACCCAGTGCCAAGCGGCGGGAATCAAACCGATCCTCGGCTGCTATTTCAACCTCGCGCCAGGCAAGCGCCAGGATCGCGGCAGCACCAGCAGCAGCGGCCTCATCCTCCTCGCCAAGACCTACGCCGGCTACCAGAACCTCTGCCGCCTCAACAGCCTCGCCCACCTCGAAGGCTACCACGGCAAGCCGCGCATCGACCGTGAATCGCTGGAGAAATACCGCGAGGATCTGCTCGCCATCATCCCCATGACCCAAGGCGAAACCGGCCTCGCCCTCAAGGCCAACGAACGCCCTCGCGCCGAAGCCTGCATCGCCTGGGCCGAAGGACTCTGGGGCAAGGGCGAGGTCTTCCTCGAAATCCAGGACCACGGCGCCGAAGACGAGAAGCTCCTCCTCCCGGGGGTGATCAAGTTGGCCGAAGATCTCGATGTGCCGGTGCTCGCCACCAACACCGTGCTCTATCTCGAAAAGAAGCACCACGACGCCCACGACATCCTCACCTGCATCGGCGACAAGCGCCTGGTCAGCGAAGCCAGCCGTCCCAAGCTGATGACCAAGGAATACTACCTCAAATCGCCGCAGGAAATGAGCGAGCGTTTCAGCCGCTGGCCCGATGCCATCGCCAACTCGCTGGAGATCGCCAAGCGCTGCGATGTCAAGCTGCCGAAAAAGGCCAACCACTATCCCCGCTACGACTGGTGCGAAGGTCTCTCCGACAAGGAATATCTCTACAAAAAATGCCTCGAGGCGATTCCCTTCCGCTTCAACTTTGATCCCAACATGCCGCGCGAACAGATGGACAAGGATCAGCTGGTGGTCATCGACCGCCTTGAGCTCGAATTGCGCATCATCGACAAGGCCGGCTACAACTCCTACTTCCTCGTCGTCTGGGACTTCATCAAGGCCGCCCGCGACATGGGCATCCCCGTCGGCCCCGGCCGCGGTTCCGGCGCCGGCTCGATCGTCGCCTTCCTCCTCACCATCACCAACATCGATCCGCTCAAATACGCGCTCTTCTTCGAACGCTTCCTCAACCCCGACCGCGTCTCGCCGCCCGACTTCGATATCGACTTTTGCGAACGTCGCAGACCCGAGGTGATCGAATACGTCCGCCAGAAATACGGCGCCGCCCGCGTCGCCCAGATCGGCACCTACGGCACCCTCAAGGCCAAGGCGGTGATCAAGGACGTCGCCCGCACCCTCGGCGTCGACCACACCGATGCCGACCGCATCACCAAATTGATCTCCGACAACCCCAAAACCAACCTCGGTTATTGCCTGCTCGACCTGTCCGATTCGAAGAACCGCGAGAAGTACGACAAGGACGAAACCCTGCGTGCCATCCACGATGACTCGTCGCTCTTCCGCGAGCTCTACCACTCCGATCCCGCCGTCGCCGAATTGATCGACAAGGCCCGCCCTCTCGAAGGCCTCAACCGCAACATGTCGATCCACGCCGCCGGCGTCATCATCGGCGACCAGCCGCTGCACCATCTCGTGCCGCTCACCATCTCGCCTGATGGCGGCGCCGTCACCCAGTTCTCCGCCGCCCCCTGCGAAGAGCTCGGCCTGCTGAAAATGGACTTCCTCGGCCTGCGCACCCTCACCCTCATCGACGACTGCCTCAAGCTGATCAAGAAGACCCGCGGCAAAACCGTCGATATCGACACCATTCCGCTCGACTGCCCGAAGACCTACAAGATCCTCAACGAAGGCCGCACGGTGGCCATCTTCCAGCTCGAAAGTGAAGGCATGCAGAAGCTCTGCAAACGCTTCATGATCGACCGCTTCGAAAACATCATCGCCATCCTCGCCCTCTACCGTCCCGGCGCGATGGACTATATCGACCTGTACATCGACGTCAAAAAAGGCATCAAGCCGGCCGAATACGAAGTGCCAGAGAAGATGCAGCCGATCCTCGACGAAACCTGTGGCATCATGATCTACCAGGAACAGGTGATGCAGGTCGCCCAGGCGGTCGCCGGCTTCTCCCTCGGCCAGGCCGACCTCTTGCGTCGCGCCATGGGCAAGAAGAAGAAGGAGGAGATGGAGAAGCAGTGGGCCAGCTTCAAAGACGGCTCGATCGCCAACGGCTACTCCGAAGAGATCGCCAAGAAGGTTTTCGATAAGATCGAATTGTTCGCCGGCTACGGCTTCAACAAGTCCCACTCCGCCGCCTACGGCCTGATCACCTACCAGACCGCCTGGCTGAAGGCCAACTACCCCGCCGAATTCATGGCCGGGGTGATGACCTCTGAAATGGGCAACGCCGAGAAACTCGCCTTCTTCGTCGCCGAATGCCGCGACATGAATCTCAGCCTCCTCGCGCCCTGCGTCAACGAATCGAGCAACGCCTTCGACGTCGACAGCCAGGGACGCGTCCGCTACGGCCTCGGCGCCATCAAAGGCGTCGGCGCCGGTGCTGCCGAAGTCATCCTCGCCGCCCGCGCCAAAGATGGCCCCTTCAAAAACCTCAGCGACCTGTGCGACCGCTGCGCCGGCAACGCCCTCAACAAACGCGTCCTCGAATGCCTGGTCAAGGCCGGCGCCCTCGACATCTTCGGCAAGAAACGTTCCGCCACTTTCGCCGTCATCGAAAAAGCCCTGCAACTCGCCTCCTCCGCCGCTGCCGACCGCGAATCCGGCCAGCTCTCCCTCTTCGACCTCTTCTCCGCCGCCGACAAGGCCGCCACCATTGACCTGAAATATCCCGAGCTCAAGGAGTGGGACCTCAAGGCCCGCCTCGACGATGAAAAGGCCCTGCTTGGTTACTACGCCACCGGCCACCCCCTCGACACCCACGCCAGCCTGGTGAAAAAGTATTCCACCAACACCTTCACCGCCCTGAAAAATGGCGACGACGATCGCCGCAGCGCCCGCATCGGCTGCATGATCAAATCGGTCACCGAGAAGCGTTCCAAGAAAGATGGCCGCGCCTTTGGCATCCTCGTCTTGGAAGACCTCACCGACGCCATCGAAGCCCCCTGTTTTGGCGCCGATTGGCCCCGTTGCCGGGCGGCAGCCCGCGAAGGCGCCGCAGTCCTCGCCGAGGGCGAATTCTCGCGCGACGAATCCGGCGCCGTCAAATTCATGGTGCGCTCGCTTTTGCCGATCGAAGACGCCGTCGCCGCCTGGTCGGTGGACATGCAGCTGCGCCTCAGCGAAAACGAATCCGACGTCACCCAGATCGAGAAACTCCGCGCCGCCCTCGAGACCTCGCGCAAGCGCTTCGGCAGCTTCGAAAAGCGCAAGCTCGCCGAGACCTTCCTCATGCCCTTCGAAAAAGATCCAGACACCCTTTCCCGTCTCGAGCGTTACCTGAGCGATCAGTTCAGCCCGCTGAGCACCATCGTCGAAGCCCAGGCGACCCTTGCCGATCCGCGTTTCGGCAACGTCAACAACCGCCAGCTCATCGATCCCAACGCCCGCTACAACGCCGCTTCCGCCCTGCGCGACCTGAAGTCGAAGCACAAGCTCAGCTTCTGCGTCAAGACCACCCTCGGCGACTTCGCCTGGATCGAGCTGCCCGCCGACATGCGCACCCTGTGCACCTGGGAACTGGTCACCGAGCTCCGCACAATCTTGGGCGAAGGCGCGATCCAGATCAAAGCCGACACCACCGTGCAGGAAGCCCGCCGCCCGGTTTGGAAGAAGCGCGAGACCTCTGACCGCGATTAATTCGTTGCCCTCCCCTACTGGATCGCCGGCGTCCCGCCGGCTGTGTTCGTGGCTCCCTGGGAGCCCCGACCTCCGTGCCGGCTGTGCTCGTGGCTCGACCATCCTTGGTCGAGATTTCTCGATGACGCGATAACCATCGTTAGATCAACGGATGATTGGCAAATGCCCGCGGGGAGGTCACGAAGTCCACAAAAGAAGGAGCGCGGCACTCCGCGTAGCGACTGCGGCCGGAACTTCCGGAACAGGAAAAGCGAACAAGATAGAGTTTTGCGGAGAGCGCAGATCGCGAGCTTGCTGAATCGCGGAAATGGAAGGGCCGCAGTCGCTACGCGGACTGCCGCGCTCCAGCTTATTTTGCCGCGTGGCTCCGCTGATAAAAGACTTCGCGCTCGGCGGCGAGGCGACGGCGGCGTTCGAGGTGCTGCTCTTCGGGGAGCTGCTTGGCGGCGAGGCAATCCTCGGAGCAGCAGTCCTGCAGGCGTTCGGCGCAGGCGGGGCAGCGGATGTGCAGGCGGTGGCAGGCGGTGTCGGCGCAGTTCTGATGCTCGTCGGCAGGAGCGCCGCAGATGAAGCACTGGGCCAGAATTTCATCGGTCACCTTTTCGCCGAGGCGACCATCGAAGACGAAGTTGCGTCCATGGAAACGGCTGGGCAGACCATTGTTGCGGATGTCGCGAACATAGCCGAGGATGCCGCCTTCCAGTTGCCGGACATCGCTGAAGCCGTGCTGGCGCAGGTAGGCGCTGGCCTTTTCGCAACGGATGCCGCCGGTGCAGTACATCAGCACCGGAGAATCTTTTTTGTCCTGCAACTTTTCGACCACCATTGGCAGCTGTTCGCGGAAGGTTTCGACCTCCGGGCACCAGGCGCGATCGAAATGGCCGACTTCCGATTCATAGCCGTTGCGCATGTCGATGACGGTGACATCGGGCAGATCGAGGGCGGCGTTGAACTCGGCGGCGTTGAGATGAGGCGCCGCCAAAACCGGATCGCCTTCGTTGCCGACGAGGCCATCGGCGACGAGGCTCTTTTTCACCTTTACCACCAGCTTGATGAAGGCCTCGTCCTTGCCCGGGGCGATGCCGGGCTTGACGTCGATGCCGGCCAATCCGGGCAGCGAACGCAGCTGTTCCTTGACTTCTTCGACTCGGGATAACGGCGCCGAAAACTGCGCGTTGATGCCTTCGTGGGCGACATAGATGCGGCCGAAGACGGCGAGAGGATCAAGCGTCAGATAAAGCTGGTCGCGGAAGGCCTTGGGATCGGTCACGGAGAAATAACGGTAGCAAGACAAAGGCGTGCGCGGCTCGGTCTCGGCGGCGAGACGGGCGAGGACTTGTTCGGGCGAGAGCTGGTTGTGCGGAAGCTTGATCATTTTTGAGCAGAGGTTGAAAGGTTGAAAGGTTGAAAGGCGAGCAAGAAGCATGAGGCCTGCTGAAAATCGCCCCATTATTGATCTCATCGCGGTTCTGGCAAGGCGGCGCGACGGGAATCTGGCAAGGATGGATTTTGTCTCAACAAGCTTTGTGCGAGGAAGTAAAAAACGCCGCCCGTTTCCGGGCGGCGTCTGATTTCGGAGCTAGGCGATCAGAGCAGATCGACAGCCGCTTCCGCGAGCTCGGAGCGTTCGCCTTTTTTGAGGCGGATGTGAGCGGCGAGGGAGTGACCGCGGAAGCGACCGGAGACATAGGAGAGGCCGTTGGAATAGGCGTCCATGTAGGGGTGGTCGATCTGTTGGCAGTCACCGGTGAGGATGATCTTGGAATTGCGGCCGACGCGGGTGATGATGGTCTTGGCCTCGAGGGGGGTCAAGTTCTGGGCTTCATCGATGATCAGGAACTGACCGGGGATGGAGCGGCCGCGGATGTAGGTGAGGGGCTCGACTTGCAGCTCGTCGATTTCGAGGAGGTTGGTCGGCAGGGTGGGGCGGCGGCTGCGGCGATCGAGCGATTGGATGAGCTCGATGGCGTCGAAGATCGGCTGCATCCAGGGACGCATCTTCTCCTTGATGTCGCCCGGCAGGTAACCGATGTCTTTGCCCATCGGGATGGTCGGGCGGGCGACCAGAACGCGGTTGTAGAGGTAGTCCTTGAGCACCTTGCGGAGACCGGCGGCGACGGCGAGGAGGGTCTTGCCGGTACCGGCGGGGCCGAGCAGGGTGACGAGCTTGATCGAGTCGTCGAGGAGGGCTTCCATGACGAAGGTTTGTTCGATGTTGAGCGGCTTCAAACCGACCATTTCCTCGTTAGCGAATTTCAGCGGCACGAGGGTGTTGCGGGTGTGTGGCGCGACACGGGCGAGGCCGAGGACCTTGCCGTCGGAAGCCGACTGCAGGGTGGCGAATTCGTTGGCGCGGAGGACGTGGTCTTTGCCTTCGTAGGTGTAGGTGCCGTATTTATGGAATTCGGCGATCTGGGCCTCGCTGACGAGGAGGCTGTGGACTCCATCGTAGGAGAGAGCTTCATCAAAGCGGTCTTTTTCATAACCTTCGGCATGGAGGCCGAGGGCGTCGGCCTTGATCCGCAGGTTCAAGTCTTTGGTGACGATGGTGACGCATTTTTCCGGGTGCTGCTGACGCAAGCTGAGGGCGAAAGCGAGGATGGAGGAGTCGGTGCGCAGGGTGGAGTCCGACAGCGACACAGGTAGGGAGGATTCTTTCAAGACAATTTGCACCAAGGCGCCGTTGTCGAGCGGAATGCCGTTAGTGAGAGAGCCTTTGGAGCGGAGGGCATCGATGCTGCGGTTGAATTGGCGGGCGTTCTTACCCAGCTCGTTGATGTCGCGTTTAAAGCGGTCGACCTGTTCAATTACGTCGATAGGGATGATGATCAGACTATCGGGAAAGTTGAATACCGACGCGGCTTCGTGCAGAATGACCGTGGTATCCAGGATATAGATATTGTCCATCGCGCTTCTCCTCGGGTTGCTGTCTGAAAGGATCAGCACATTGCGTGCCATCTCCCTACTTCTAGCTTGCGGGAATTTGCCGAGAAAAGCAAGGGGGAAGCAGATAATTTATCGAGAAGAATTTTTAGCCGCAGGGCTTTTTGTTGTCTGGTCTGGGGTATGGGCGGCGGTCCAGAGCAGGAAGCCACCGAGGGCGAGGCGGTAGAAGCCGAAGGGCCGGAGGCCGTAGCGCTTCAAGCCTTCGAGCAGCCAGGCGGCGGTGAGGGCAGCGCTGGCGGTGGCGATGATCAAGGCGCAGAGCGGCAAGGCCCAGCCGTAATGCGTGAAGATGCTCAGGCCCGCATCCTTCATCTCCTTGGCGCAGGCGGCGCTGAGGGTGATCAGGCCGAGCATGAAGGAGAATTCCACCGCCGATGCGAGGCTGTAACCGAGGGCGAAGGCCGCGAGCAAAACCACCAGGCTGCGCGAGGTGCCGGGACACATGGCGATGCATTGGCAGCAGCCGATGATCAAGGCGTGTTGCCAGGGCATGGACTCGATCTCTTTGCCGCCTTGGCGACGGCGGACATCGATGATGAGGAGTAAAATGCCGCCGATGATCAATGCGGAGCCGATGCCGTTGAGGTTGAAGAGATGCTCCTTGATCTTCTTGCTGAAAAGCAGCCCGATGATGACGCAAGGCAGGAAGGCGAGAAGGAGGTTGCCGAGATAACGACGGGCTTCCGGAACGCCGTCCTTAACGCCTTGCAGAACCGAGCTGATGCGTTGACGCCAGACGACGAAGACGGCGAAAATGGCGCCGATCTGGATGACGATGTTGAGCGAGTTGCTGCTCGCCTCATCGAGTCCGGTCAAGCGCGAATAGGCGACCAAGTGGCCGGTCGAACTCACCGGCAGGAACTCCGTCAAGCCCTCGATCAAACCGAGCATCATGGCGTCGACACCGCGCATGCCGCCATGTTCTGGCAACCAGACAGCGACGGCAGCACCAGCGAGAAGAAGGGTGATCAGGCCAAGGTTCTGATTGCGGCTAAGGCTGGGGCTGCTGGACATGGCGTTTCCTGAGTTAGGGGGGGACGCCGAGAATCTGCCGGAGCCTAGCTTTAAGGCAATCGGCAGCGAGGAGAAATTCGCGAGAAGCCGCCGACCTGGTGCTGTCGAAATCCGTTTTATTTCGAGTTGATCAGGCGATGGACGGGGACAGCCAGGAGCATGCCGATGATCGGGGCGGTGAGGTATATCCAGAGATCTTGGGTGTTGCCGCTAATCAAGCCGGGGCCCAGGGAGCGGGCGGGGTTCATCGAGGCGCCACAGATCGGGCCGGCGAACATCGCATCGAGACCGACGGCGGCACCGATGCAGAGCGAGGCCGCGAGGCCCTTCTCGCGACCGTCACGGCAGATTGCCAAGATGGTCAGCATTAGCAGCAGGCTGAGGATGATTTCCAGGCAGAAACTTTGTTGCCAAGTACTACTGGGCAGGCTTTCTCCAAGGCCGGTAGCGGCCGGAAACATCAGGCGCAACAAGCTCGCACCAGCTATGGCTCCGGCACATTGCGCCAGTAGATAGCCGGGGACTTGCGTCCAGGGAAAACGCTTATCTGCGGCAAAAGCCAGGGTGACGGCGGGATTCAAATGGGCACCGCTGCTATTGCCGAAAATTTCGATCAATACACAAACCGCCAAACCGCAAGACAGGGCAACGCCAACATGGCCGAGGGCTCCGGTCTGCTGGTTGACAATGATGGCGGCACAACTGACAAAGATGAGCAGCAGGGTGCCGAGGAATTCCGAGAAGAGTTTATTCATGAGTTGGAGGGGTTGTAAGGGTTGAAGGGGTTGAAGGGGTTGAAGGGGTTGTAAGGGTTGTAAGGGTTGAAGGGGTTGGAGGGGTTGGAGGGGTTGGAAGGGTTGGAAGGGTTTTAAGGGACAAGAGTCAGGGGTTGGAGCGAGCCGAAATCACAAGGTCACATGGTCATAAATCGTTTCCTGGTTCCTCGCTCGCCCCCTAAAACCCCTAAAACCCTTACAACCCTTGTTTGGCCAATTCCATGACGAGGTCCATTTCGCAGGCGATCTGGAGGGATCGGGCGAGATAGATGGCCGCTTGTTCGGGTGTGCCGTCGCTGACCTTCGGGTCGACATAGGTGCAGCCGATGCGCAGGGCATTGGGCAGGAAAGGGCATTTTGCGTCGGCGCTGCCGCAGACCATGACGGCGCAGTGTCCTGCTTGCGGCAGGCTGGCGTCGTGAATGGTTTTTGACCAAGCGAAGCTCGTGGGGAGCTGCGGGCCGTAGCTGAGGACGGCGCGGGGATTATTGACTTCGTGTCCGCGGTAAACTTGGACGCCGCAGCTTTCCAGAGCCGTCAGGGTGTTGGGGTGGCAGGCGGTGACCTCGGTGCCAGCGGAATAGGTGCGGACGCTGTGCAGTCCATGCGCATGCGCGGCGATCTGCGCCCAGACCTGGCCGAGGTGCGAACGGCGTGAGTTGTGGGTGCAGACAAAGACCAGTTGCGGCGGACGCAATTCCGTTTGCGCCTGGCGCACATAAGCCGCAATTTGGGCGAGGACGCCGCGGCGTTCGTCGCTGATGGCGGAACGCAGCTGACGAGCTTGATCGAGATGGGCGGCAAGAAGGGGGTGGAGCATGGAGGAATTCCTAAAGATGGGGGTTGAGATTTCAGCAGCAGCCGGGATCGCAGGAGCTCGGTGCTTCTGCGGTGATTTGGGTCAAGGAAGAGAGGAAGCTCCCGAGCTCGATGGCGGCTTCCTTGAGCACTTCGTGGTCGACGCAGTAACACAGTTTGCGACCGGTGAAAGTGCCGCGGATCAAGCCTAGCTCGGCCAAGGCTTCGAGATGTTGGGCGATGCTCGGACGGGCAAGGGGCAGGTCCAGCTCGGTGCTGCGACAGCCTTGCTCGGGCGCCAGCTGCTGCAGAATGGCGATGCGAGCCGGATGAGACAAGGCTTTCGCCAGCTTGGCCAGACGCTGCTGAGACGGGGTGAAATTTTCTGATTTAGCCACAAGAACCTCCATTTCGTCGTAAAAATACGACGAGTGAGACGCTTGTCAAGTCAAGCTGCGCCAAGCGAGAAAAACCGCCAGGCTGGCGAAGACGAGGGCGAAACCGTGGTCGAGGCGGCGCCGCGTGGCTTCGTCTTGGAAGCAGGGGCGAAGCGAGGCGGCGGCGAATATGTAGCAGGCCATGACGACGAGGTCGATGGCGATGATGATGGCGCCAAGGGTGGCGAACTGGGGGATCGGAGGGGCATCACTGCGGATGAAGGCAGGAAGGAAGGCACCGAGGAAGAGGATCGACTTCGGGTTGCTGAGATTGACCAGGAAGCCATCGAGGAACTCATGTCGAAGTCCCCGGTTGTTCCAGCTTGGCTGAGCTTCCGGCAGAGTCGTGGCGGCATGCCAACGCTGCCACGCGAGGACGAGGAACCACAGGGCGCCGAGCAAGCCGGTGATCTTCTGCAGGACCGGAAAGCTGGCGAAGAGAGCGCCGAGGCCGGTGGCGACGGCGAGCAGGTGCAGAGCCAGGGCCGCTTGCAATCCGGCGACAGCAGCAAAGGCGACGAGGCGTCCTTGACTCAAACTTTTTTGGATCGTACACAAGGCCCCTGGCCCAGGGGAAAGACTGAAAACGCAGCAGCTGAGGATGAAGGAAGTCATGGGGTGCCGGGGCTGGAAGTGGCAGTGATTACCAGAGGATTCTGACCTTGGGGTAACTCGGGATAATCTGGTCGGCTGTGATGATGTGAGCATTATGGCGAAGTGCGGTGGCGATGATCATCCGGTCGCAAGGATCTTTGTGGATTGGCGGAAGGCGAAGGGAAGTCAAGAGAGTCTGAGCATCCAAAGGAAATTCGTGAAGACCATAGCTGGTAATAACGGCTGGATACCATTCTTCCAAGCTGATTTTCTGCGTCAGTTTGAGCTGTCCAAGGTCATGTTTGAGAGCAATTTCCCACAGACTGATGGGGGAGACAGCAAGCTCATCGGAGTGTTGTCGAATAGCCGTTTGTGCAGCCGGGCTCAGTTTGCCGGGGTCTTGGGTGAGCCACAGCAAGGCACAGGTATCGAGGAGGATCATTGAAAGGCCTCCGGCCAAGCCTCTTCGTCGATAGGGGCAGTCGGATCACCCAGGATTTGGATGCAGGCCAATTCCGGGCGGATTTGCAGCGGATCCAGGCGTGAACTGGGAGACTCCACATGTGCGGTTAAATCCACCGCCGGCTTGCCATTGAGACAGATGACGACCTGGTCCCTGCCGCTGATGACCAGCTCGATCAATTCGGATAGGCGGACTTTGGCTTCGTTGGTATTAACGGTAATCATCTTGATTCCTTGAGCGTAGCTACGACGAACTAAGTTCCAGTGCAAGGATTTGTCAAGAGGCGTCAATCTTCCGGAAAGTTGAGCACTGCGGCGATGTCCTTGGCTTCGACCAAGGCCATGAGGAGGCGGTCGATGCCGACAGCGATGCCGCCGCAGGGGGGAAGGCTTTCGAGAGCCCGCAAAAAGGCTTCGTCGAGGGGATAGACCTCGCGTCCGGCGGCGCGGCGGAGTGCGGCGGTGGCAAGGAAGCGGGTCCGTTGCTCGACCGGGTCGGTGAGTTCGCCGTAGGCATTGGCGAGTTCGAGTCCGTCGACATAGAGTTCCCAGCGTTCGGCGAGCTCGGGGAAGCCGGGTTTGCGGCGGGCGAGGGCGGCCATCGAGGCGGGGTAGTCGGTGATGAAACAGGGGCGATCAAAGCCGAGATGCGGCTCGACTTGAAAGCACAATTCCTCTTCGAAACGGCCGGCGGCGATGGCGGCATCGAGATCGAGTCCAAAGCGACGGAAGGCGTCGGCGAGGGGGAGGATTTCCGGCTCGCGGGAGAAATAGTCCTGGCGGTAGGCGAGGGCCTTTGAGCAAGCGCGGATCAGGTCGATGGTGGTGGCCATGACGGTGGACGAATCGCCAGGGGCTTCGTACCATTCGAGCATGGTGAATTCTTCGCGGTGGCGTTCGGAGCGTTCGCCGAGGCGGAAGCAGGGGCCGATCTGGTAGATCCGCGAAGCGCCTGCGGCGAGGAGGCGTTTGAGGTGCAATTCCGGTGAGGTGCGGAGCCAGCGGCCGGCGGCGGGGACAGCGTCGATGTGATCTTCGAGGGCCGGAGTGGCGAGGCGCAGCGGGGTCTCGGCCTCGAGGAAGTCGCGGGCGGCAAAGAAAGCGCGGAGCGCGCCCAGAAGGCGGCTCCGCAGCTGAAGGACCCGGAGGATTTCCGGATTACTTCTTTTTGACATCGTTGGGGTTGTTAATACGTTCGACGTATTCACCGGTACGGGTGTCGATCTTGACCCAGTCGCCCTGGTTCAGGAAGAGAGGAACGCGGATTTCCCAGCCGGTCTTGGTGAAGGCGGGCTTGGTGACGTTGTTGGCGGTATCGCCGCGGACACCGGGTTCGCAGTTGGTCAATTCAGCGAAGAACCAAGTGGGGAGGGTAACGTCGATGACCTTGCCTTCGAAGAGGAGGAGTTCGCACTCGGCATCGTCGGTGAGGAAGTGCCATTTGTCTTCGAGGGTTTTGCGGGAGAGGGTGACTTCTTCCGAGTTGACCTGGTCGATGAAGGCGAAGTCGTCGCCGTTCTCGTAGGAGAAGTTGACGGTTTTGGTTTCGAGGTTGGCGGTCTCGAAGTTGTCGCCGGAGCGCCAGACTTTTTCGAAGGTATTGCCAGCGATAAGGTCCTTGATGCGGCAGCGGTAGATGGCCTGGCCTTTACCCGGTTTCTTGAATTCGAACTCGGTGATGAGGTAGGGCTTGCCGTCGATCTTGAGACGGAGGCCTTTTTTGAGATCTTCTACGCCGAAGCTGGCCATGGTGGACTTCCTGAGCTGACTGGGTTTCTGTTGGGAGCGGTCAAAACCGCTGTGAGTGGCCGGGAATATGCCTCTTGCCGGCAAGGCTGCAAGAGGGCGGCAGAACTTTCAGACTTGGCCTGCGGCGCGTTTGGCGGCGATGCGGGCTTTGACACGGCGGCGGAGGAACCATTCGACGGTGAAGAACAGTCCGATCAGGATGTAGGCGATGCAGCCGTTGTAGAGGGCCCAGACTTGGCGATCCATGAAGGCGGAAACCGCGGCGCAGCTGCCGTTGGCGATGAAAAACTTGCACCAGGCGCGAGTCACCTTGCGGCAATAGATTACTCCTTCCGGCGGCAGTTTCGGGTCTTGCAGGCGGGCGAGGCGCTCGACCACGCAGGGCGGGTGACGGAGAGACAGGGCGAAGGCGATGAACATGGCGAGGTTGATCATCGCCGGCTGCATCAGCATCCAGGTGTCGACGTTGGTCAGGGCGGAAGCGGCGAGAAAAAGAGCCGACAGCATGAAGGGGAGCATGGTGATCAGTGCATCGTTGCGGGTTTTCATGGCGAGAAAGCGCAAGGAGACGATGGCCAGCAGGATGCTGGCAACCACCGTGACATTGTTGTTGGAATGACTCAAACCCCACCAAGCGATGAGGGGGTAAAGCCCCATGAGGATGACGAAAAAGCTCTGAAATAGGCGGGTGAACATGCTCATGGTCATTTACCGTTCAGGAGATCATGGATAGCATCGACCAGCTGGTCGACGCTGCGGATGGTGCGGAAACGATCGGCATCGACCTTGCGGCCAGCCATGTCTTGCAGGGTGACGACGAGGTCGACGGCGTCGATCGAATCGAGGCCGAGGTCGGTGTACAGCTGGGCTTCCGGGACGACTTTTTCGGGCGGGATTTCGAATTGTTTGGCGAGGATTTCACGGACTTTGGCGAGGATGGCGTCGCGATCCATCGGGACGAGCTGGCTCATGATTTTCTCCGGGCTTGGATGAAGCTGGCGAGGGCTTTGACCGAGGCGAAGGCAGCTTTGGTTTCAGCGTCGCCGCCTTCCAGTTTGATGCCATAGGTTTTTTGGATCGCGACGCCGAGTTCGAGGGCATCAATGGAGTCGAGGCCAAGGCCGTCGCCGAAGAGTGGTGCGTCGCTGGCGATGTCGGCGGCGCTGACTCCTTCAAGGCTGAGGGTTTTGACGATCAGTTCTTTGAGTTCCTGTTCCATCTGGGGATCCGGGGCTAAATAGGTCTTCGAGTTGGCGGGTGAGTGCCGGGCTGCGGCCCGGGGAAGCTTCGGTGCAGGTCAGTTTTTCCAAGAATTCGACCCTGCAACTGACGGTGCAGGGGGGAAAGAGGAAAAGCGATTGACCTTTGGCGAGGACGCGATGGCTGAACTCTAAGCGGACAGGGAGGATTTGGCAAGCGTGTCGGAGGGCAACAGAGGCGGCGCTGCGGTGAAATGGGCGCAATCCCTGGGGTGGCGTGCGGCTTCCTTCCGGGAAGATAATGATCGGCAGGCCATCGCTCAGGCGAGCAGCTGCGCTGTCGAGGAAGCCGGCGGCGTCATCATTGGCGATGTAGTCGGCGCAGATGAGCATCGGTCCGACAAAAGGATTTCTCCAGAGGGATTTTTTGACGACGCAATCGGCCTCGGGGAAGATGGAGATGAGGATCATGATGTCGAGCAGGGAAGGATGGTTGGCGACGATGATCAAGGGTCCTTTGGCTGGTGGGGGCACAGGGTGCTCGATGAGCAAGACGCGGCAGAAGCGGAGGCAGCCGAGGAAGAGACGGAATTCCAGGGAGATCAGGTGGCGCACCCGGAGTCGGCGGATTTTGGCATCGCGGCAGCTGAGGAAAATCAGGGGCAGGAAGATGAGGATATTGACCATGACGCCACAAGCGTAGGCGAGGGTGATGCTGGCGATGATGAGACATTGCCAAAGACGGAACAGGCGTTTCACTGGGGCGAACTCAGCAGGGCGGCGGCAAAAGCGGCGGCAGGGCAAGGCGTGCCGCGCCAGCTGGTTGCCGGCGGCAGCGGCAGCCCGGTGTCGCGGTGGAGAAGTATCGCCAGGCCGTAGCTCCGTTGTTCATCGTCCGCCCACTTCTGATAGGCCTCCGGCAGAGGCTCGTCGCCAATGACCAGCAAAAAACGGGCGGATGTGCTGCCGGCAAGGCGGAGACGGGCTTCGGTCAAAGCAGTAAAAAGCGTGTCGTTTCCGGCGGCGATTGAGATCGACGGCGAGTGATCGCGGCGGAGCAGGCTCCAGAGGCCGGCAACCGAGTTGTGCACTGACAGGGCGAAACCCTGGGGCGACGGCGTATCGCCGGCACGAATTTGCTCAAGCAGGCGCAGCGATTGATGGATGTCGCCGTGTCGAGAGGCGAAGACGCTCGGGATTTCTTCTTGGAGGACGTCGGCCTGTTGCAGGCAGTCATAGGCCGCTTGGAGCTGGCGGCGGGCGAAAAGCGACACTCGTCGGCGCTGCATCGGCTCGATAAAGCTGCAGGAAGGCAAGTCCGGGCCAGAAGGCCAAAATGACCAGGCTTCGATCCGCATCAGCGGACGCTGGAGCGCGGGCTTGCTTTGGGTTCTTCTTTCGGTTTCGGCTTGCCGATTTTTTTCAGTGAATTGCAGATGATAATGTGGTCCGACATGCCGCCGCCGAGAGATCTGAGAGTGCCGGTGAACTGGACAATGTCGCCATCGGTGATGTGGACATTGATGGTTTTAAGGTCTTTTTCGCAAGTCGGCTCCAGGTAAAGACGGATATCGGCAATGGTGCTGTGGCTCGGCTCCATTTTGAGGCGGAGCTCCTGATTGAGCCAGTTGCCGCCGTAGCCCGAACGTTCGGTGGTTTCGACGAAGGTGGCTTGACCTTGCCAAGTGACCGTGTGGTCGCGAAGAAGTTTGTAGTTTTTGACGGCGTGGGTATTGCCCTCGTTGCAGTATTTCAGATAAGTTTCCCAGCTGATGCCCTCGAGTTTATCCGTCGGCTTGATTTCGTAGGTCTTGGCTGGGTCGAGGTTTTCGCCACAGGAGGTGAAAATCAGGACAGTGGCGCAAAAAGCAGTCAGCAGTTTCATGGTGCAGTCTCCGGAATTTTTTCAAGATACTGGTGGAGAAGCGGAGCTGCAAGAGCCGAGCTCGAGCGACTTTTGCGGTGGAATTTCTGCCATTTTCTTGGCAAAGGCGCCAGAAAGGTTTGCAAAGCGGTCTGAAGTTGTGCAGATTGGAGATAGGAACCAGTCAATTTTAAAGGAGGCCTATCATGATTGTTGTCACAGGCGGAGCAGGATTTATCGGCAGTGCGGTGATTTGGGGGCTGAACCGCCGCAAAATTCGCAACATCATGGTCGTCGATCATCTCGATAAAACCGACAAATGGAAGAACCTGGTTCCTCTGCAATTCCTCGACTACATGGATCGCGACGCTTTTCTCGATGGCATACGCAATGATGTCTTGCCGGACAACATCAGCTGCGTCATTCACATGGGGGCCTGCACCGACACCCTCAATGACGACGCCAGTTATCTGATTCAAAACAACTTTAAGTATTCCCAGGCGATCGCTAGCTACTGCCTGAACAAGCACATCCGGTTGATCTACGCATCTTCAGTGGCCACGTATGGCGACGGCACCCAAGGCTTTTCCGACTTACCTGACGATCTCGACAAGCTCCGCCCGCTCAACCCCTACGGCTACTCCAAGCACCTCTTCGACGTCTGGGCCTCACGCAACGGCATCCTGGATGAGATGATCGGCTTGAAGTTTGCCAACGTTTTCGGTCCCAACGAAGCCCATAAGGGCGAAATGGTGTCCATGATCCACAACTGCCTGCAGCAGATCGAGGCGACCAACGTGGTCCGTCTCTTCCGCTCGCATCATCCCGAGTATCCGGACGGCGGCCAGATGCGCGACTTCGTCTACATCAAGGACGTCGTCGACATGGTTCTTTTCTTCCTCGACAAGCCGGAAATCAACGGCCTCTTCAACGCCGGCTCGGGCCACGCCCGCTCCTTCAATGAAATGGCCAACGCTTGCTTCAAGGCGATGGGGCGCCCGTCCAAGCTTGAGTTCTTCGATATGCCGGAGTCGATGCGCGAACGCTATCAGTACTACACCTGCCTCGACCTGCAGCTTCTCCGCCGCGCCGGCTTCCGCCATCGCTTCTCCTCCTTCGAACGCGCCATCCGAGACTACTATGTCAACTACTACGCCAAGGGAGCACGACTTGGCGATGAGCCCAGCAACGCCAAGGATTGAGTGCCGCGCATGATCAGCAATTTCACTGCCTTCATTCTTGCTCTTGCACCCGCAACGCCCGGCAAGGAAGACGAAACCGATCTCCACCTGAAGGAGTTCAATCGTCTCGAAGTCGAGCAGCAAAAAGTCGCGGTCGAGCACCTGCAGGACATCACGGAATGGGCCTTGACCTTGCGTGCCGCCTCCTTGAACTTTGTCGCCCGATATCGTGCCATGAAAAAGAGCAAAAAGACCCTCGGGCCGGCGGATATCGAAGACTTCTCCGCCGGGGTCGCTGAGCACTTGGTGATGCGCCGGGATTTCCTTCGGGTTCTCGAGCATTACAGCGTTCTTTCCGATCCCGATCACCTGTCTTTGGTCAATGACGAATCGCGTTTAAAAGGCGGTCTCATTGCTCTTGCCGCCGGGGTCGTTCTCTATGACAACCACGCCTTCTGTTACGCCGTCATCCGCGATGACTCGCAGCTGCGTAAACTGGCCGAGCGCGCCGACTCCGGCTACGGCATCAAGTCGGAGTCCTTCTCGGAAGCGATGGAGGCTTATCATTCGCGGGAAAACCGCCTGCGCTTCCGCCGCGCCCTCGATCTCTTGCAGCTACATAAGGCGAAATTTGATGCGATGCGGGCGCGCGATCCGCAAGTCGATTATCTCCTTGCCGTGATCGAAAGTTCGCCCTCAGTCACCTCAATCGGCAAAGGCGGCGTCCTCGGAGATTACGCCGGTAAGCTCGGCCTCTTCGCCGAACGGGTCGATGTCAAAGGCTTCTTCCTCGGCGAACAAGTGGTCGATTCCGTTTCCGGCGCATTCGGCAACACCGTCGGACTGGTCCAAACCCGCCATGGCCGCCTCCATCAGCGTCCGGAGGTCACGGCGAGTCTCAGCGCCAAACTGAAGCCTTTGGATATCCTGCTGGAAAAGACGCCTTTCCGGCTCACCGATAAATTCATTCCCGGCCATTTCGGTCATGTCGCCATTTGGGTCGGTACGGAAGCGGACCTGAAAGCCGCCGGCCTCTGGGATGACCCGCTGATCAAGCCGCATCAAGTTCAGATCAGCCAAGGTCGCTGCGTCCTCGAAGCCCTGCGCGGTGGCGTTCAGCTCAACGCACTCGAGCGTTTCCTGGATGTCGACGACACCGCGATTCTGCGCTGCGCCACCCTGGCTCCAGAGGCCCAGGCCGAGACTCTGCGCCGCGCTTTCCGCCAACACGGCAAGGCCTATGATTTCAATTTTGATGTCGGCACTCTTGACCGCATTGTCTGTTCCGAATTGGCCTATCAGACCTTCACGTCGATCCAGTGGCCGACTGAAAGGGCTTTGGGTCGCGCCACGATTTCGCCCGACAACGTTGCGGTCAAGGCTCGCGACAGCAAGGAATTCCAGTTGATCAGTTTCTGGCATGAAGGCAAGGAAGTCCCCGATGCCGCAGCCTTGCCGCTTTATTGCAAGCTGTTAGCGACGCCAAGCAAGCCTTGAGGGGATTGGCCTTGTCCCTTCCCCCTCCGATATCATGATATCGAGCTGGTGCCCCACTGGGCTCGTCGGCATCCTGCCGACTGAGTTCCCTGGGACCGCCGCACTCCGTGCGCTTTTGCCGCTATCCCGGGGCCTTCATTTCCGTCCGGCCGTGAGGATCCACATGCAGAAGCCGAGGCCGACGCCGAGGCCAGCGAGGAAGATCATGGCGAACATGCTCTTGTGATCTTCGAAGCCGTTGTGCAGATTCATGCCGAAGACCCCGGAAATAGCGGTCACGGGGAGGAAGATGGCGGTCAGGATATTGAGGCGTTGCGAGCTGCGCAAAGCGCGGGCGCTGGCGGTGGTGAGGCGTTCTTGCTGGTCGGCTCGCAGGTGCTCGATGCTGTGATGGAGATCAGTCTGCAGCAGTTCGGCGCTGCGGTGGCAGGCATAAATCAAATCGGCGATCTCGGCAATCTCAGCATCGTTTTTGCAATGATCGCGAACCGTCTGCAGGACCATCGTGGCATTGCTCAAGGCGCGGGAGAAAGGAGCGAGGTCGCCGAGGATGCCGAAGTGGGCCCGGAGGTCACCATCGGCTTTGTCGTAGTGAGCATCGAGCTCGGCGACGCGTTTTTCGTAATCGCTGGCGGTGCGCCGGGCGAGGCCAAGGCCGCTGGTGTCGGAGCCGTTGTGCCAAATGCCGTCGCCGGTCTTCCAGAAAAACAGGGCGTCGCGGGTCTTGTCGCCGCGCCGGGGCGGACGGTGCAGGACGAGGGCATGCATGCCGTTGTGTTCGATATAGCGTTGGCGTTGGCCGGCATTGTGGCCGAGCATTTGGCGGATGCCGTCAGGAAGGTCGCGAGTGTTGGGCATGGGAGGGTTTCCGGGCATAAAAAAAGGGACGAGAGTCAGTTGGCTTGTGCGGGTTTGACTTTAAGGCCCTGAGGCCTTGATGTGGGTCGTATGCAAAGCATGACTCTCGTCCTGCTTCACAATGACGCCGTCATCACTTCCTGCAAGGCGTCGGTGGAAAACTTCTGTGAAGAAGTCGGACACCGTTTGCAAGATACATCCGCGAGGGTGGCAAATGCAAGCTGTCAGGGAGATTTGTCGGGCTGGTCCGCGGAAGATGATCGGTCCGATCCGACTGATCAGACCGATCTTCATTTGCCTGCATGCCGCAAAGGAAGAAGCCCTCCGCCCTATTGGCCGAGGGCAGATTGTTCAGTCCTGCGTGTCCTCGCTGCTGACTAATGGCACATGTAGAAGCTCAGCCAGCTCGGCGGCGAAGAGGCTCATGGATTCCCCATTCCGATCCTCTTCGATGAAAATCCGGTCTTTATTCTTGAGGCGGATGCTGATTCGGGTGATGCGGTGACGTCGCCAATCCCACTCACGGCATTCGACGGCGATGACATCCGAGATAGGGAAGTGCTTCCATCGCCGAGCTGGCCACAAGAGGCGGAAGACACCCGTGGAGATTTGCCACTGAGCCGAGTCAATGCGAAGCGAGCGGATCCACACGTATTGCCAGCAAAGAGCCAGCCAGCCGATGCCAGCAAGCAGCTCAAGGATAATTACGGTGGGACTCTGACGCATGGGCCCAACGACCTGCATCGCGAGAAAGGCAGCGATACCGGGAAGCAGCATGGAGCCGATCAGATGTGTCCAGGGTTGCCGCCACTCCCTCTGTTCGGGATCTCCGACAGAATTGGAGATGAGCTCACGGCGTGGTATGGGCGATGAAGGCATAACTCGCTCTCCTTGGATTTAACTTGGATTTCGAATTTTGAATTTTGAATCTGCATTCCGAAGCAGAGCGCAAGCTCAACTTCGGAATGCAGGTTTAAGAAACCCCCGCACTCTTTCCAGAGAGCGGGGGTTTGAGTTTAAGCTGAAGATCGTCCTGCACGGCTCGACTCGGCACATGGCTGAGGGCGACTCCAGGAACTTGCACCGGCGTGTTGAGGTATTGTCGATCGGCTTTCGGGGTCATGATCGAGCCTCCATGGGTTCGGCATTGCTTGCCGATGAAGTTAGTCGTTCCAGTGGAAATGACGTCCCGCCGAAAAGCTTCGGAAGCTGCCTGTATAGAATCCTGGATTGGGACTTTTTTTGGCTTTTCCTCCCAAATGACACCTGGCTCTGCGGAATTTCTGACACCGCACATCTTCGCTTTTTCGATAGGCTTCGGCAAGCCCCAATCTTAAGGAGATGTCGACATGCACTCACTTCCCGCTCAACGCCGTCGTTTCACCCTGCTTGAGCTCATGGCGGTGATCGCCATCATTGCTATTCTTTTCAGCCTTCTTTTCCCGAGTTTCAGCCGGGCTAGGCATGTGGCCAACAGCGCCGTCTGCTTGAGCAAGCTGAAGCAATTGGATATGGCGAGCCGCACCTATGCGATGTCGAATCGCGCCACTCTGCCAGCCCTGTCCTGGGGCGGCGGCGGTTATGCGCGCAACATCTGGGACGTTCCGGCTGCCTTCTGCCGGGCGGTGGCTGGCGATGGCGCAAACGTGAGTTCTTTGATGTGCAGCTACAACTATTCTTACCGCAACGGCAGCATCGTCCGGAAAAGCCCCGGCACAACAGGCGGCTTCAATGGCCCCTTGGATCTCAGCGGCAATGACAAGCGCTACCTTGTCGGTTTCAACTACTGGGCGGTATCCTTCTCCGATAATCTTTACGGCGAAGTCTGGGGCGATCGGAATAACAGCAATGGCTACATTCAGAAGCCCCGCCTTGGCGACTTGGATGCCACTAAGGCCTTGTGGAGCGATAACGCACGCGGCAACGGCAACACCTTGGCCGATGGCTGGAATACCTCTGCCTCTTTGCACGTTTTCAAGGGCGCGACCAACTGCGGCGTCATTCTTGGGGACAGCAGTGGCTCACTGAAACGTGAGGAAACACTGATCTACCGCCGCAACAGCGCAAGCACTTGGTACAACTGGTACTGATATGTGGATCGCCCTCATTAGCCTCGCCCTTATCGCCGGCGGCTTCATACTTAAGAAATTACGTCCTGTACATGGTAAGATCTGCCTTATCACCGGTCTCTTTACATCACTGCTTATTCCTCTCTCCAGCCTGTTCGGCGACGCCCCGGAGCCTTTGTTTGAACAGGAGAAGAAACTGACGATCCAAGCCGATCAATACCTAGCGACTCTTCTTGCTCACAAAGCGGGAAAGAGCCAGGTCTCGATCAGCTTGATCTGCCCATCGAAAGATCTGTCCCCGCGTTTGAGTGCACTTTGCGCGGACCTGGGATGCCACTCACCTCAAATCCTGATCCCGGATTCACTCGCCAGCGGGCAGAGCCTGAAAACCAAGGATTTGGAGGCTTGTCTGCAGAAAAGCGAAGGCTGTGATTTAATCTTGGTCTGCTGCGGATTGCCCTGCGATGAAGAGGAACTGGAGATCCAGGATGGAAGCCGCCAGGTCGTCTTTCTAGGAGTCGACAATCCGGACAAGGTGCAAGTCTTGATTGAGAGGGGATTGATCTCCGTCGTCGTGGCTCGTCCAGGCGTGGCCAGCGGCGGCACCTTTGCAGCGCCGGAAGAGGCATTCAATCATCGCTATCAGATTCTCGGTCCGCTTCATCCTTGAGCGCATCCTCCGGTAAAGAGGCCGGACGATGCCGGGCCAAGGCGCGGTAGAGATTGGCTTTGTCGCCAAAGCCGCTCTCCAAGGCGATGGCGGCGACGGTGAGCCCCGACTCATGCATCAAGTGCTGCGCCAGATCAAGACGCAAACGCATCAATTCGTCGCGCACGGTACGCCCCAGAGCCTGCCGGAATTCCTCTTGGAAACGGCGTTCGCTCATGCCGGCGCGTTTGGCCAGGTCGTCGACATAGATTTTGTCGCGGAAATGGCGGCGGAGATAGAGCACGGCTTCGGCAAATGCTGGCGAGCTCGAGATGAAGGTGGTGGTGCTGTCGCGGATGACCACGCGTCGAGGTGGGACGCGGAGGCAGATGTTGGGATCAAGTCTTTCTCCTGCCAGTTGGCGGGCAAGCAGGTCGCAGGCGTGCCGCGCCACTGATTGAACGTCGGAATCCAAGGCGGTGATACTGATCGGGGCGTAAGCCAGATCGGAAGCGAAATTCTCGGGCGCGATGACGGCAATGTCCTTGGGTATGGCGAAGCCGCATTCCCGGGCGGTATAAACAATATCGGCGGCGAAAAGATCGGCGGAAACCATCACCCCTAAGGGCACCGGCAGAGCGGCAAGAAGCTGGGCGATGTACTGTTCCCGGATCGATTTCGGCAAGGTGTTGTAATCAGCTGGTGGTGCCTGTGAGGGAAGATCGAAGCGGTGAACCAGTCCACCTGCAGCGCGAACTGTGCTTTCAAAGCCGTCGCGCATGAGCAGGCTTACCGGGCCGTCCCAGACGCGCAAAAAGGCGAAGTTGCGGAAGCCTTGGTCCAACAGATGCAGCGCCCCTTGGCGCCCTTGCTCGGCCTGATCGAAAAGCACGCTGGGCATCGCTTTGCCAGCGTCTTCGCAGAGGACTCTGACGGCGGGGCAATGGGTCGAGGCGACCCATTGGCGGCATTCGTCCGTACCGATTAACAAAAGCAAACCATCGGTTTCTTCAGGCGTAGGCAGCATGGCATTGCGTCGGTAGCAAAAACGCATTTTCCAGCCCCGGCTAGAGCCTTCGCGCATGATGGCTTCATGAACGGCAGGAGCGTAGCGTTCTTGCAGGAAGCAGATTTGCGGGCTTGGAGAACGGGTTTTCATGGGGGAAAACTACTCCGGACTGATGCAAAGTCTGTAGCCGTAGCGATGATGAGTGATCTTGATGTCACTGGCCCAGGGATCAGAGCCGCTCTGCTCAATCGTCACCAGAGCCGCGCCGCTGGCGTCACGGAGGACGCGGCGGCCGGCGACGCTGCGATCCCAGGGCAATGCGGAGGGCGCAAAAGCGAGGCAGAAATCGGCGAGGATGCCGCGTGGATCGCCCTGGAAAGGAACTGCCGGATGAGGGACGAAACGCAGCAGGGCGCCGTCCCAGGTGAGAACAAAAGCCTCTTCGCCGAGAGGGGTTAGGCCAACGAGATTAAGGCGTCCGCCGCGGTTTTCGACGCGGGCGTGGAATTCGGCTTCTTTGCCGTCGCGACTGAACACCAGAAGCTGTTGCAGATCGCGCTCACCGAAGTCATGGGGAGGGGAGGGGATGAGGGGGACGCCGCCATCGAGACGCAGGGATGAAATCTCCTCGCCCTGGCGCCAGTTGTGGGCGCAAGAGCTGAGGAGGAGAAGTCCAAGGATCAGCGCGCGCACAGGGCCGACAGCGCCTTGACGCTGCGCTGGTGCTCGCGGACGAAGGGATTGGTCTTGTCCCAGACATAGCCGGCGAGAATGGCGTTGATGCGGCGGCGGATGTCGGGATCCTTGCGCTGGGTGAAGATGACATCCTGCAGCAAGCCGGAATACCAGGTGGTGACGAAGGTGCGGAAGCATTCGACGCCGGGCATCAGTTCGCCAGCGTAATCGCTCGCCCAGTCGACCTTTTCGCCGCGCAATTCGCGGTTAGCGCAAGAGGCGGCGAGGGTGGCGGATTTGAGGGCGATGGTGACGCCGCTGGAGAAGATCGGATCGAGGAATTCGGCGGCATTGCCGAGCAGGGCGAAGCCGGGGCCGTGCAGGCGTTTCACTGCGGCGGAATAACCGGAGATCTCGCGCGGCGGGAAGAGCATTTCGCAGTTCTTCAGGCGGCGGCTGAGATGAGGGTGCGAGGCGATGTATTGGCTCAAGGCAGCCTTCGGATCGCTCGGCAGTTTGGCCCAGTATTCAGGATCGGCGACGAGGCCGCAACTGAAGCGCTGGCGCGACAGAGGGATACCCCAGAACCAGGTCGAAATCTGTTGGTCGTCGATGCCGACGGCGATGTGCTCGAGTTCGTCGTCGGACTCATCGCGGACACCGCCGAAGTGAGTGAAGACAGCCCGGCGCGGATCGAGAGTGGAAGGGCGGTCGAGCCCCGCAAGACGCGGCAGGACGCGGCCATAGCCGCTGGCATCAAGGACGATGCGGGGACGCAGCTCCGATTCGACCCCGTCAGCATCGCGGATCTTGAGGCGAGGGCCGGCGGGATCATCGATGTCGGCAGCGGTGACTTCACAACGCCAGCGGATGGGGATGCCCATGGCTTCGACACCGCGAGCCAACGAATGGTCGAAGTCGGCCCGCGGCACTTGCCAGGTCCAGGTGAATTCACCGCCGTGGATGTCGCCGAAGTCGACCGTCGCGGCCTCGCCTTTCCAGACGAAAATGGCGCCGCGTTTGCGCTGGAAGCCGCAGGCTTCGGCGTAGGGAAGAAGGCCGGCTTCTTTGAGGAAAACCATCGATTGCGGCAGCAGGGATTCGCCGATGACGAAGCGCGGAAAGGTCTCTTTTTCGAGGACCAGGACGCGGTGTCCGGCGCGGTGCAGGTGAGCGGCGGCGACGCAACCGGCCGGGCCGGCGCCGATGATGACGACTTCGGGTTCCATGGAATTCCTCAGGAGTTGTTGCGGAGACCGCTGACTAGGATGCAGGGACCGTTGGCGATGACGGTGAGGCCGGCGGCGATGGCCTCGGCGATGGCTTCAGGATGCTCGGCGCCCGGCTGGAACCAGAGCGCTTTGACCCCGAGCTCGATGGCGTCGCGGGTGAGCTTCAGCGACACTTGCGGAGGGGTGACCAGCGAGATGCCGTGCGGTACTTCCGGACAAGCTTGCAGGAAGGGATAAGCAGGCAGCCCCTCGATCTCACTTTGAGCCGGATTGAGCGGCATCACCTGCCAGTTTTTGTCGAGGTACCAGCGCAGGGTGATATTGCCGTATTTGTCGCGGTTGGTCGAGGCTCCGGCGACGGCATAGAGCTGACCGGCGAAGAAGTTTTTGCGGAGGGCATCGAAATCGGCTTGGCTCATGGTGGCTTCCTTGGGGCTTTGCCGCAAGCTAATTCGAGGGCGGTTCTTTCCCAGTGAAGCCAGATGATTTTGCTGCGGCTGCCGTGCCGATGGCGTCCTAGTCAATGTTGCGGAAGCCGCTAAGTTCCCCGCATCAACCAAGGAAGCCCGATGCTCGCCCTCACCCGACTTGAACACAAGCTGCGTCCCGCCATGGCTCATCTGCTCAGTGCCAAGGCCTTTTCCGACCTCTATTCCCGCAGCCGCAAAGGCTATCTGGAACGGCTGTCGCGCTCCCTGCCGGAGATCGTCGACGGCCATACGCGCCCGGTCGAAGTGATGGGCCTGAAATTCCGCAACGACCTCGGCAATGCTGCCGGGCTCGACAAGGACGGCGCCCTCCTCGAACTCAACTGGCGCCTCGGCGCCGGCTTCGCGGTGGTCGGCACCGTGCTCGACGCGCCGCACACCGGCAACCTCATTCGATCCTTCGGCAAAGACGTCAATCCCTGGACCCCCTTGCCCTTCTCCAGCTCGGCCCTCAACTCCCTCGGTTTACCCTCCCTCGGACTGGAGCCGGCGCTCGACAACATCAAGGCCTTCCGTCAGCGCGTCGCCGCCAAGGACTTTCCCATCGGCGTGTCGATCATGGGCCACCCCGCCCAAGACGGCCAGAAGAAGCTTGATGGCATCCTCCGCTGCGTCGAGAAGTCCCTCGAAGTCGCCGACTTTATCGAGATCAACGAATCCTGTCCCAACGTCAAACACCAGTCAGGCGATGGCCTGGCGGCCCGTCTCGAAGCGGTGGCTCGTCTGAAAAAGGGCTGCCCCAAGCCGATTCTGGTCAAGCTCGGCTCGATGGCCGATGCCGACATCACGGTGCAGATGATCGCTGCTTCTGGACTCGATGGCCTCATCCTGGTCAACACCCAACGCGACTACGCCGCTCTCGAAGCCAAACTTGATCCGCGCGACTTGAAGCTCTTCCGTTGGTACACCTCGCAGCGCCAAGGCGGCCTTTCCGGCGCCGCCATCCGCGACATCAGCTTCGACGCGATCAGCCGCGCCCGCGCCGCCGCCGACAAACTTGGCGACAAGAACTTCACCTTGGTCCATGTCGGCGGCATCATGAATCGCGACGACATGGCGAAGTCGCGTCAGCTCGCTCCTCTGCGCGAATGGTACACCGGCCTGATGGATGCCCTCGGCGCGAATCCGGCCTCGACGGTATATCCGATGATGACCAAAATCTGAGATGATCGTGGCTCAGGTGTAGCTCAAAACCAGGGATTTCGCGACAGGCTTTTTGCGCCCGACGCAGAGTTTCGAGATCTCGAGACTTTCTCAAATCTCGTCATTCCAAGACTCGACACCATGGCTTTCTTCATGCCCGGCGCCTGTTCGGAATGCTGCCCAGTCACTCCGGCTGCCTGAGTCGCTCGAGAGGCGATAAGTCGCCGCCGCCACGGCTGACCCAAAAACCGGCCAGCCAGGTGAAGAGGGTGACGGCAATCGTGGCGAGAATGCAGGCGAGCCAGTCCGTGGGGCGGGAAATTTCAAGAATCCGGCTCGCGAGTAGGGATTCCGCCGCCAAGGCCAGGAGGCTGCCGCCGCCGCCTGCCAAAAGTCCGAGACAGGTGAATTCGGCGAGGAGCATCTGCCGGAGCTGATGTCGTTCTGCTCCGATCACCCGCAGCAAGGCCGCCTCCTCCAAGCGCTGTTTCTGGCAGAGAAGGAGGGAAGTCCACAGCACCACCATGCCCGCCAAGAGACTGAAGGCGGCGATGAAATTCACCGCCTGGGCACAGCGTCCCATGATCTCCCCTAGCGCCTTGACCACTAACGATAAATCGATGGCGCTGACGTTGGGGAAACGCGCGATGCAGAGCTTCTGCAGCTCGGCCGTGCGCTTCGCATCGGCACTGCGCAGCACCATGACTTGCATCTGAGGAGCCTTAGCCAGGACATTCGAGGGAAAGATGATGAAGAAATTGGGGCGCATTTGCATCCATTCCACACGACGGATCGCCCCAACCCGGCAAGAGAGGGCTTCGCCATCAACTTCGAAATCGAGCTCGTCGCCAAGGACGATCCGCGCATCACGTGCCCAGCCTTCCTCGATCGAAACAGGGATGCGCCCCTTGCCGTCCCAGGGCTGCCCCCAGGACCCTTCCAGAAGATTTTCACCGGCGGCAGCCTGGTCGCGATAGCTGCAGCGATAGACGCGGTCCCAGATCCACTCAGGTCTTCTAAGTTTCTCGGGGCCGGCCTTGTCGAGCTTCCGCCATTCGCTGACCATCCTCCCCTGGAGACGCCTTAGCCGCATGTCGACGATCGGCACGACCTGATCCAGAACGATGCCCTGTTCCTTGATCATTCGGCTCAGCTCTTCACGCTGGTCAGCCTGCACATCGAACAAAACCAAGTTGGGCGCGTTGCCGGACTCCTGGCTGGCGACCTGGGCCAGCAGATCGCGTTGCAGTAAATGCAGCAAGAGCAAGATAAAGACGCCGCAGCCGAGTGAGAGTGTCACGGCCACGGTTTGGTTGCGTGGACGGAAAAGATTGCGGATGCCCTGACGCCAGGGAAAGGGCAGAAAGCCGGGAATCCCGCGGCGCAGAATCGCCATCATCAGCTGAGCGGATAGGGCCAGAAAGCCGAGACTGATAAGCAATCCGGCGGCCAAAAGCCCCGCTCTCAGGGGGCCACTGCCATTCGCGGCGGCGTAAAGAGCGATACCTGCAGCCACAAGAATGATCACGCCGGCCATCCAAGCCCGGCCGATGTCGAGGCCATCCCGTCCACGTCGCAGGGCGTCCAGCGGGCTGACCCGCCAGACCGCGCGCAGAGGGCCCAGAGCGGCGAAAAGGGAACAGAAAAGACCGAGCAGGATTCCCTCGAACGCCGCAGCGAGGCTGAAGCTGGTCTCGACCCTCATGGGCATGAAACCGGCGGCCAAATGAGGCAGGAGGAATTGCAGGATGAAACCGCCCGCGACACCTGCGAAACCGCCAAAAAGACCAAGAGCCAGGCACTGCAAAAGGAGCGCTGCGGTGACCTCGCCTGGCCCAGCTCCTAGGCAGCGGAGGAGTGCGGCGGCAGGGAGATGGCGACGGATAAAGACTTGTAGAGCGCCGTGGACTCCGAGTCCGCCGAGGATCAGCGCCAGGAGCCCGCTAGCCTGGAGAAAGAAAATCAGGTTGTCCATCACCTTGCGGATGTTCTCCTGCCTGCGGCTGAAGCTCTCAAAGCTCCAGGATTCACCAGCTCGCAGCTGCTCAGCCTCAAGCCACGAACAAGCCTGCGCTTCTCCATCTCCCGCCGCGAGCCGGAAATTGAGGCGATGGAAGACGCGACTGCCGAAACCGAGAAGCCCCGTCGCCGCGAGATCGCGAGAGGGGATCAAGACTCGCGGGGCCAACTCTGCCATCATCACGGATTCGCCAGGCAAGGATTTGAGCACACCTGCGATGAGGAACTCAGCCTGACCCAATTGCAGACGCTCACCGACCTTGGCGCCGCTTTGCAGCAGCAGACTTTCTTCGACGAGACAGCTTCCTGAGCCCGCCCGCACCGTCTCCCAACTACCTGCAGGGAAGGAGTCGACTTCGCCATAGAGAGGCCAGCCGGCATCGAGGGCCCGCACCTGCACCAGTCGCGGCGCCTCGTCGGAGGACTTGAACATCGCCATGCTTGCCAGACGCCATTCCTGCACCGCCGGACCCAAACGGCCTTCAAGACGGGCGATCTCCTCTTTCGGCAAGTTCGCGCGGCTCTTCACGACCACGTCAGCCCCTAGCATTTTCCGCGACTGCTCAATCAGCCCTTGTTTTACGGCGCCGCCGTAGGATCGCAGGGCCACGAGAGCGGCAACGCCGGCAGCTATGCACAAACCATAGAGCATCAGCCCACGTCCCTGGCTTCGAAGCGATCTCCAGGCCATCTTCCATGTCCAGGACCGCAAGAGGGCTGAGCTCAAGCGACGCATCACGGATGCCCCGGGAGAAGCTCGCCCCCACGGAGACGCAAGATGCGGCCACAGCGGCGAGCCAGCTCCGTATCATGGGTCACCACGATCAAGGTCGTGCCGCTCCGGGCGTTGAGATCCCACAGCATGTCCTGGACGATCCTAGCGTTGTCGGCATCAAGATTGCCTGTCGGCTCATCGGCAAAAAGGATGCGAGGCTCATGGATGAAAGCTCGGGCCAAGGCCACACGTTGCTGTTCGCCACCGGAAAGCTGCGTCGGATAATGCCCCGCACGCGCTTCCAGGCCGACTTGCTTGAGCAAGGCTCCGGCGCGGCGGCGGATCTCCGCATCCCCGAATGAACCTTCCAGCTCAAGCGGCACCATGATGTTTTCCAGAGCGGTCAAGGTCGGCAGGAGATGGAAGGATTGGAAGATGAAGCCGATCTCGCGTCGCCGCAGCTGCGCCCTCGATTCTTCGTTGAGAGTGGCCAGGTCCTGGCCGCAGAGCGTCACAGTGCCGCGACTCGGCACTTCCAAGCCTGCGGCAAGAGCCAGAAAGGTCGACTTGCCGCTTCCCGAAGGCCCGGTGACCGCCACGACTTCGCCTGCATGGATGTCGACACTCAGGCCACGCAGTACGCTTAAGGGTTGACCCGCTGAGCTGTAGTCCTTGCCAAGATCGCAAACCTGAAGAACTTTCTCTTCTGAACCCATCGATTGACTCCTCACGTTTTATGATTGACATCTAGCATATGCCAAAACCGCAAAAGGCTAGAGCTTGATCTTAAATCCGTGAGGCCCGCTGAGACTTCACGGATTCGACAATCTCCCTAGGGAAACACTCCATGCGCACCGCCATAGTCCTCGCCACCATGCTGCTTCTCAGTGCCTGTCAGCCAGACGAAGCTCCGCTGCCACCAGCAGCCGCGAGTCAAGCCGCGACGACAGCCGTGGTCGCAGATATGCGACCACGGGTCGTCTGCCTCGGCGACAGTCTCACGGCGGGATTCGGTTTGCCAGAAGCGGAGGCATGGCCCGCGCTCCTGCAACAAAGGCTTGAGCAAAAGGGCTTGGCCTTCAGGGTGCTTAACGCCAGCACCAGCGGCGCCACTTCCGCTGGAGGTCTCCGCAAGGTCGAATGGCTCTGCCGCGAGCCGGTTCACACCTTGATTCTCGCCCTCGGCGCCAACGACGGGCTGCGCGGACTGTCTCCCGCTGCCACCCGGGACAATCTGATCGCCATCATCCGCCACTTCCGCAACGCCTCGCCCAAAGTGAATATCCTGCTTGCCGGGATGGAAGTGCCGCCAAGCATGGGAGCTGAGTTCAGCGCGGAGTTCCGAAAGATCTTCTCAAACTTGGCCAAGGACGAAAGAATCGAGCTCTGCCCCTTTCTCCTCAAAAACGTCGGTGGCTATCCAGAGATGAACCAAGCGGATGGCATTCACCCCAATTCGCAAGGCCAGAAGCTCCTCCTGGACAATCTTTGGCCGCATCTGGAAAGCCTTTTGAAACCGATTTGATTGGCTGACTACGCTTCAACTTTACCATGCCGTTTTTCTGCGCTTTCGGCGATGCCGCGGAGCATGCCGGAAAATACGAATTCATGCACAGGACAGATGCTGTACCAATAAGCCAGGCCGAAGAGGCCGTGAGGGTCGAAAGTCGCGGTCTGGCGCAGTTCACACGAATCCCCCATGCTTGTGACTTCGAAGTCGAGCCAGGCGCGCCCGGGGAGTTTCATTTCTGCGCTCAGGCGCAGTCGTTTGCCGGGATCAAGGGTTTCGACTCGCCAGCAATCGACGGTGTCGCCGGGCAGCAAATGATGCGGGTTGCGGCGGCCGCGGCGCATGCCGACGCCGCCGCATAAAAGATCTAGCCAGCCTCGCAGGGTCCACAGTGTGTTGCCATAGTACCAGCCTGTGCTGCCTCCGATGGATTCGACAGAGGCGAAGACTGTGGCGCTCGGAGCCGCCACGCGGAGACTCCGTGTATCAATCAGGCGGTTGCCGAAGCGCACGCCGCCCCAAGCCTGCGCCGGACCGGCGGAGGAGACGGCGTCTGACCAGCGGGTTAGAGCAAAATCAGCGTCCTCGTTGCGCAACGCCACGGCAATCGCCTCGCTAACCTTCATGGTGGGGTGATCAAGCAGGCTCCTGGCGCTATCATCGACGACGACAGTGGGGTGGCGAAGGCTGTCAATGAGTTTGCGG
Source organism: Lentisphaeraceae bacterium (assembly GCA_043748535.1). GTDB lineage: Bacteria > Verrucomicrobiota > Lentisphaeria > Lentisphaerales > Lentisphaeraceae > CAMCSH01. The sequence goes on from JAYTMY010000248.1 coordinate 44,204, forward strand.
CCGACACGTGCGTAAACAGGGGTGACGAGCCCGAGCCAGAGACTAGAAAGGTAAGGCGTGAGAAAGGGGATCGGGATCATGAGTCGTCGGAGCCGGCGTTGGCGTGCATATTCAAGCATAAGCTGGCCGTAGGAGATGGCGTCTGGGCCGCCGATCTCAAGGACGAGATGGGTCTGGTTTGACGCAACCCTTAAAGCTGCGCTCAGAAAGGCCAGGACGTCGCCAATGGCAATCGGTTGAGCCATCACCTGGACCCATCGCGGCGTGATCATGATCGGCAGTTTTTCGACGAGTGCGCGGATCATCTCAAAGGAAAGGCTGCCGGAGCCGATGATGATCGATGCACGAAGCTCGACAAGCGGGACGCCGTGCTCGGCCAGTCGCGCCCCGACTTCGTGGCGGCTGCGTAAGTGAGCCGATAAGCAATCCTCTTTGCTGCCGAGTCCGCCGAGATAAATGATGCGCCGGACTCCTGCCGCAGCGGCTGCGGCGCCGACATGATCAGCAGCGGCACGGTCGAGGCTTTCGAAATCGCCTGATTCGGCCATCGAATGAACCAGATAGAAGACGCTGTCAACTCCCTCCATGGCAGTTATGAGGGAGCTTGGGTCGAGGACGTTGCCGGCCATGACTTCTACAGCGGCGGGGACGCGGCCAATCAGGCGTTGTGGGTGACGGCTCAGGCAGCGCACCGTGTGGCCTTCGGCGACCAGGATAGGGAGTAGTCGGCCACCGATGTAGCCGGTGGCGCCTATGATGAGGATCGTTTTAGCGTGAAACATGAGGAGTCATCGCTTTAGGGGAGGCGGAAACCATGAAGTCATCGACACAGTGGCAGATGAGTCCGAGGCAAAGGCCAGTGGCAGGTGAACGTGACATCAGTTCCTCGCTTGAAGGCTGGATAAACCGCCGTCAACGCCGAGGACCTGGCCGGTGATCCAGCTTTGAGAAGGATCAAGCAGCCAGCTTATGGCCGAGGCCACCTCGTGGGCTTCTCCAATCCGTCCGAGGGGATGAAGTGCGGCTGATGCCTTAGCGACTGCGGGGTTTTCGGTGAGGCTACTGGCCAGAGGTGTACGGGTCAATCCCGGAGCGACGCAATTGATTCGGATTTTCGCACGGGCGTAGCTGGCGGCTGCCGCTAGAGCCAGACCTTCGACACCGGCTTTGGCAGCAGCAATCGCCTCGTGGTTGATCAAGCCGCGCCGTGCCGCCACAGAGGAGCACAAAACGATGCTGCCACCGCTTTGCTGACGCATCATGATGCGTGCTGATGCGCGCAGGACGTTAAAGGCGGTGATGAGATTGATCCCGAGGGTTTCGGAAAACTCCGCATCGCTAATCAAGTGGGCCGGTTTGAGCAGAATCGATCCGGCGCAGTTGACGACGCCATCGACTCGGCCGTAACGCTCAAGGACATGACTCAATGCCGCATCGACGGCCGTGCTGTCGCGGGCATCAAGGGTCAAGATCATCGCACCAGTTTCCTCGCCTATGGCGCCCAGTCGTTCCTGATCGCGGCCGGAGACAATTAGGTGAAATCCTTTGACTGCGGCTTGCCGAGAGACTTCCGCACCGATGCCACTTGAGCCGCCGACAATGAAGTATACGGGAGTGTCTTGAGAGATCATAAAAGCTCCTTGGAGGTATGGCTGTCGTGTTTGACATCGATGATACGGCGAGGAAAGCTAAAACTAACGGCATTCATCGACTTAAAATGCTGAAGCTCATTCGCGGTCCTTTCCTCTGCGAACGCAATGATTGGCTTATCAGGTTTGGGTTGTAGATGCAGTCTGTGAGCGTCTCACAGCTCGCGGCCTTGAACCTGGATTCAGGTTTAACCTAAAAACCGCAGCAGAGGCAGGGAACCTGAAACTCAAGCGTATGAACAACAGCAACAAGAGACGATTCTAAGAGCAAGGTTCAGGGGCGGCGAAGATGACTGCCGAAGCTTTTTTCATAGTCGTTAGTTGTTGCTGATGCAGCTAATCCTTGCAACCTTTCAACTGCGGTTTTTAGGTGGAAGATTGCAGGCGCCAATTGTGCTCTGGCATGAGTGTAGGGCAATGGGGTCGAGACCTTGAGCCCGTCGGATTCCCGTCCATAAAACAGCTCCTTGCTCTTGCGGGCAAGGAGCCGGTTTTTGGGCTTCAAAATCAGTGTTTGCAGCAAGGGCAGGAGTAGGTGAAGGCGCCGAGGGAGCTGGCTAGCACCGGTTGGTCGCTGAACTTGAGGGCGGTGGTGCCGGGCTTGTAATGCTTCAAAGCCGCGGGCATGAGCTTTTCCAGGTCCTGGATGCGAGTTTCATCCGACGGGTGGGTGGAGAGCAATTCTGGGGGTTTCTGGCCGCCGACGGCCGCCATGCGACGCCAGAAAGGGACCGAGGCGCGAGGATCGTAGCCGGCTTCGGCCATCAGGATGACGCCGATTTCGTCGGCTTCGGATTCTTGTTTCCGGCTGTATTTGAGCAGCACCAGGGGCGTCGCGAGCTTGGCGCCTTCGACGGCGGCCTTGGTGCCGAACCCACCCCTGTGCTTGGCATAGAGCTCGGCGACTTGCAGCAATCCTTGGGCGGCGCTCGACTGGGTGGCGCGCTCGTTGCCGTGGCGGGCGAGGGCGTGGGCGACTTCATGGCCCATGACCACTGCCATGCCGGCGTCGTCCTGGGTGAGCGGCAGGATGCCGGTGTAGAAGGCGATCTTGCCGCCGGGCATACACCAGGCGTTGACCTGAG